>NZ_JBVHMF010000034.1:79515-88875 GCF_055558595.1 Streptomyces sp. NPDC025721
GGGGGGGGGGGGGGTAAGGGAGGGCGGGGGGGGGAGGGGCTGCGTGTGGTGTGTGGGGGGGGGGGGCCGGGGCCGATGGGTGGGCACCCCCCCCCCGCCCCGGCCGCGGCCGGCCGGCGGTCCCGACGGCCGGCGTGGTCGGCCGGGCGGGCGGAACAGCCGGTCGGCGGGTTCAGCGGGTCAGCAGGTCTGGCGGACGTATCCGCTGGTGCCCAGCGGTACGACGTCCACGTCGCGGCGGACGACGCTGAGCTTCGTGCCGTAACCCGAGCACGCCTTCTGGAGGCCCTTGGCGGTGTACTCGATGACGATCACGTTGTTGCCGAAGCCGGAGGTGTAGTCGCCGCACTCGTTGTACGTGGCGCATTCCTCGGCGACGGCGAAGTCCAGGCCGTTGGCGACCCGGTCGCCGGACAGTTGCGGGGTGTTCTTCTGCGCGATCGCCATGTTCTTGGAGTGCGCGTGGGCGGAGAGGAGCTTGATGTACGACTCGGCCTCGGCCTTGGTCAGGTAGCCGGAGAAGCGGTCGTAGGTGTCGAAGTTGTCGGGTTCGACGCCCTGGAAGCCCTTGGCCGCGCACTGGTCGACCCAGCCGTTGACCTTGGCGGCGATCCGCTGCCGCTTGTCGGCGGTGCGGATGTCGAGGATCGCCTCGTTCCAGTCCTTGTCCTTGACGACGGCGCCCTTGGAGTCCCGCAGCAGCAGGTCGGCGTCCCACTGGCCCTCGGCGCCCTCCTGGGCCTGGAAGGCGTTGACGTAACAGATGTTGTAGACCCCGGCGGCGGCCGGAGCGGTGTAGTCGCGGCTGACCACGGAGACACCGGCGGGCGGGGTGTAGGGGCCCCCGATCTGGTAGTCGAATCCGGCGTGCGCCGGAGGCGGGGAGACGGACTGGGGCGCGGCCCCTGCGGAATCGGGAGCGAGTGAGGGGACAGCCACGACTGCGGCGACGGCCGCGAGGGCGGCCAGACTCCGACGGGACCGGACACGATTCATGCGCATCATCGAGCTCCTGATGATGGGGGGTACGTCCCCGCCTCGGACGCTGACAGCGATCCTGGCGACTTTGTCCGGGCTTGCGGCGCACGGCCGCCCACCGGCTAGGCGTACCTCTGACGTCGGTGCTCAACTCCGACGTTCGCCAGGAGTTAACCGCGCAGAATTCGTCATGTCAACCGCCCTCTTCTGCGCAAATCATGCTCACTTACGCATCGAAGTGCGCATTATGCTGCACGCATGCTGAGAACTGAGCGTCATGCGCGCATACTTGAGCATGTCTCCGCCAGGGGCGGCATCGACGTCCGCGAGCTGTCCCGGCTGCTCGACGTCTCCACGGCCACCGTCCGCCGCGACCTCCAGCACCTGAGCGAACTCCACCTGCTGCGCCGCACCCACGGCGGGGCGGCGGTCGGCCCGGTCGACCTGGAGGTCCCGCTCCAGCACCGCGCGGGCCGCAGCCGACCGGAGAAGCAGGCCATCGCGAGGGCGGCGGCGGCCCTGGTGCCGGACGGCGCGGTGGTCGGCATGAACGGCGGCAGTACGGTGACGGAGGTGGCCCGGCTGCTGGCCGCCCGCGGACCGCTCACCGTCGTCACCAACGCCGTGAACATCGCGGCCGAGTTGGTTCTGCACAAGCACGTGACGCTCGTCGTGATCGGCGGCAACGCCAGGAACGCCAGTTATGAGCTGGTGGGCCCGATCGCCGAGAAGACCCTGGCCAGCTACCACACCGACATCGCCTTCCTCGGCGTCGACGGCATCAGCGCGGCCCACGGCTGCACCACGCACGACCAGTTGGAGGGCGGCACCGACCGCGCCTTCGCCGACAACAGCGACCGTACGGTCGTGGTCGCCGACCACACGAAGATCGGCCGGGCCACGCTCGCCAAGATCTGCCCGCTCGCCGAGATCCACGACCTGGTGACCGACGGCGCGGCGCCGGACGCCGAGCTGGCCCGTATCGCGGGCGCGGGCGTACGGGTGACGGTCGGCTGAGCGCTTTCCCTCACCACGGTCGGCCGCGTGCTGTGCGGGGGCGCGCCGACCGCTGTGCACGGCGCCGGGGCGCGACGACCGTCGTTCACGGTGCCGGGAAGCGCCGACCGTCGTTCACGGCGCCGGGGCGCGCCTGACGCGCAGGGTCAGCACCTCCGACTCCTCACGCCAGTAGGCGATGTTGTGCCGGGTGATGACCGTGTCGCCGTGCTCGGGACCGAGCACTCGCTCCATGTCGACCAGCAGCTCCTCGAAGGCGCGCGCCGCGCCTGCCGCGTCCCCCGCCCGCCCCCGCAGCCGCGCGACATTGTGCCGGGTGGTGAGCGTGTGCGGATGGTCCGGGCCCAGCACGCGGAGCCGGTCCGCCAGCAGTTCCTCGAAGGCGCGCGCCGCGCCGCTGACGTCCCCGGCCCGGCCGCGCAGCCGCGCGATGTTGTGCCGGGTGGTGAGCGTGTCCGGATGGTCGGGGCCCAGCACCCGCGCCGCGTCGGCCAGCAGCTCCTCGAAGGCGCGCGCCGCGCCCTCGGCGTCCCCCGCGCGCCCCTGCCAGTAGGCCAGGTCGTGCCGGGTGGTCAGGGTGTCGGGGTGGTCCTGGCCCAGCACCCGCACCATGTCGACCAGCAACTCCCGTAGCCCCTCGGACGCTTCGGCCGTCTCCCCCGCGCGACCGCGCAGCCGGGCCATGTTGTGCCGCGTGCTGAGTGTGTCCGGATGGTCGGGGCCCAGCACCCGCAGCCGGTCCGCCAGCAGCTCCTCCAGCGCGGTGGCGGCGTCCTCCGCGTCCTGCGCGTACTCCGCCTCGCCGCTCCAGTAGGCGATGTTGCCGCGGGTGGTGAGCGTGTGCGGGTGGTCGGGGCCGAGCACCCGCAGCCGGTCCGCGAACAGTTCGCGGAAGGCGCTGATCGCGCCCTGCGCGTCGCCCGCCGCGCCCCGCCAGTACGCCAGGTCGTGCCGGGCGGCGAGGGTGTCGGGGTGGTCGGGGCCCAGGTGCTGGTGGGTGGTCCTGGCCAGCAGCCTGAAGTGCCCGGCCGCGGCGGCCACCTGGCCCGCGACGCCCAGGCTCTCGCCGACCCGGTAGAGCAGCGCGTGCGCGTGCGGGCGGTGCAGGGCGCTCTCCGCCTTGCCGGTCAGCGCCGTGGTGTTGGCGCGCAGCGCCTGCGCGAGGTCGGTGTCGCGCTCGACCTCGGGCCAGACCGCGGTCAGGGCGTCGGCCGCGGTACGGGCCAGCGCGTCGTGGTCCGCCTCGCCGAGCGTGTCCCGGACGGCCCGCTGGATGAGCTGGTGGACACGGACCGCCCGGTGCCCGGTCTTCGGGGTGTGGTCGATCAGATTGAGCCCGTGCAGATCGCGCAGGGCCCGTACGGTCTGCTGCTCGGTGATCCCGCGCGCCGGGCACTGCTCGGGGGCGGCCCGGCGCACGACGCGGGTGAGGTGGTCGCGGACCGGCCCGCTGGTGAGCACCGGCTGCGGGATGCCGTTCGGGTCGAGCAGCGCGGCCAGCTCCAGCAGGGACCTGGCCAGACCCCGGGGACCGCGGGCGTCGGCGCGGTCCACCGACAGCGACCAGACGGCGGCCACGCCCGCGGTCTGGTCGTCGGGCAGGGTCGGCGGCCTGAGGTCGGCCAGCCGGGCCCGGTTCGCCAGCAGCGCGCGGTAGTCGTGGCAGCCGATGTCGGCGTCGATGAGATACGCGGCGGCCTGGGACAGGGCCAGCGGCAGCCTGCCCAGGTCCTCGGCGAGCAGCGCGACCTCCTCGGGCGCCTCCACCCGGCCGCGCGCGGCGAGCGCCTCCGTCAGATAGCCGGTCGCCTCCCGCGGGGTGAACAGGCCGACGGTCACCATGCGGCGGCCCGCGCCGGTCAGGGCGGCGTCCCGGCTGCGGGTGGTGACGACCGTACGGCCGAGGGGGTGGTCGGGCGGCCACAGGCCGGTGAGGTCGGCGGGGTCCGTCACATTGTCGAGGACCAGCAGCCAGCGGCAGTGTCCGGCCGCCGCGCCGGGGCCGGGCTCCAGCCAGGCCAGGAACTCCTGCGCGGCGCGCGCCGGTTCGTCCCGCTCGATGTGCAGCACCCTCGCGGCGGCGTCGGCGTACGCGTCGATGACGGCCTGCCGCGTCGAGGCCGTGACCCACATCAGCAGGTCGACCTCGCCCGCCCGCCAGGCGTGGTGGGCGCGCCGGGCGGCGAGCTGCGTCTTGCCGACGCCGCCCATGCCGGTGAGCACCTGGCAGACCACGGCGGTGCCGGGGCCGGTCAGCGCGGTGTCCAGGGCGTGGATCACGTCCCGGTGCTGGAACCAGTCGGCCGACCGGGGCACCACGCCGACCCTGACCGGCCAGTTGACCGGCGAGCGCGGCACGACATGCCAGTGGTGGTGCTGGTGGATGTCGCCCGCGACGCCCGCCGCGACACCGCCGCCGGCCGCGGTGACAGCGGAAGGGGCAGGGGCCGGGACCGCCTGGGACCGGGCCTCGGCGTCGGTACGGGGCCGGGCCTCGGCCTCCGTGCGGCTCCGGCCCTCGGCGCGGACCCGCGACGGGGTGGCCGCGGGCAGCATCGGCAGCGTCGGGACGGTGTCCGAAGGCTCCGGCGCGCGCGGCGGCGCCACCGGCGCGGGTGCGTACGGCGGCGCGGGCGGTGCGTACGGCGGCGCGGACAAAGGGGCGGGGACGGCTCCGGGTGCGCTCAGCCCTGGGGCGGACCCGGCAGAGGAGGGTTTTCCATCCGTACGTCCCCCATCCGTACGTCCCCCATCCGTAACGACGCCGCGGACCCGTCCCGGGCTCGTACGTCGACGTCGCCGCCAACCGCGATCCCGTCACCGGTGGCCGCCGCCGTCCCGGCGGGCGGGCCGCCCGGCGGTCCGCCGCCGTAGGGACGGTCCCGCAGCCGGTCCACCGCCTGCCGGAGCGCCGTGGCCAGCGCCGCGTCCCGCTCGACGGCCTCGTCGAGCGCGTCGGTCAGGCGGCGCCTGGTCCGCTCGGTGACCGCGCCGTCAGGGGCGGCGCACTCCTCGGTGGCCAACCGCAGCGCGGGGTCCTCGCCGAGCAGCACGCGGACCAGCGAGTACAGCCGGTCGAGTTCGCCGACCTGGACCTCGTCCAGGTCGTGCCGCCGCTGCTCGGCACCGCTCGCTCGCCACGTGAGCCACACGCAGACATGGCCGACCGCGGCCTCGACACCCGTCACCCCGTACCCCCATGCGCTCACTCGTCTCCACCGACGGTAGCCAGCCGCGCGCGGCCCGGCATCCGATCTCGGCAAGCCGTCGCGAATTGGCACCGCGGGCACACGATTCCACAGACGACCCACGGTGCACACGCGCCAACTCCGGCCCCGGCCGGGGCACCTCGGCTCCTCAGGCGCCCCCGTGGTGCAGCGCGTCCAGGGCGGCCAGTTCGTCGGCGGTGAACCGCAGCGCGCCCGCGGCCACGTTCTCCACCAGGTGGTCGGGGTTGCCGGTGCCGGGGATGGCCAGGACGTGCGCGCCGCGCTGGAGCGTCCAGGCGGTCCTGATCTGGGCGGCGGTCACGCCGTGGGCGCGGGCCGCGGCCAGCACCTGCTCGCTCTCCGCTGCGCCCGCCCCCGACTCGCGGCCCGCGCCCGCGATGGCGAAGAACGGCACGAAGGCGACGCCCTGTTCACCGCACAGGTCCAGGAAGTCGTCGTCCTCGCCGGGCAGTCCGAGCGCGTACTTGTTCTGTACGCACACCACCGGCGCGATGGCGCGGGCCTCGGCGAGGTGGCGCGGCCCGACGTTGGAGATCCCGAGGTGGCGGATCAGCCCGCGCTCGCGCAGTTCGGCGAGCGCGCCGAAGTGCTCGGCGATGGAGTCCGCGCCCTGATTGCGGTAGTTGACCACGTCGAGGTGGTCCCGGCCGAGCTGCCGCAGATTCTCCTCGACCTGTCCGCGCAACTGCGCGGGCGTCGCGGCGGGCAGCCAGGCGCCCGAAGGGTCGCGCCCCGGGCCGACCTTGGTGGTGATGACGAGGTCGTCGGGGTACGGCGCCAGCGCCCGGTTGATCAGCTCGTTGGCCGAGCGCAGGGCGGAGAAGTAGAAGGCGGCGGTGTCGATGTGGTTCACACCGAGTTCGACCGCGCGCCGCAGCACGCCGATCGCGCGCTCGCGGTCGCTGGAGCCGCTGTCGGGCGCGAACGCCCTGCCGTCCTGCGGCAGCCGCATCGCCCCGAAGCCCATCCGGTTGACGGTCAGATCGCCGAGCGTCCACGTGCCCGCGGCGTCCGCGGTGATCGTCGTCCCAGAAGTCATCGGAGGATTGTCCCACGGCGGCCCACAGCCGCCCCCGAGGGACGTCGAGGTGACATTCAGGCCACATCCGGAGTCCAGCGGGAGTGTCGCGCGTCACCGTCGCGACCGGGACCGCGCGGGCCGCTCGGCCTTGTGCCCGCAGGTCATGCCGGGTCATAGTCGTTCTTGGCACCGCACCGAAACATTTCGGGACCGTCCGGCGGGGACTGGATCCGGCCGAAGCGGAATCGGCGCGGCGCCGCTGCGTGCCCGCCGTGTCCCCCTCCCCGGCCGCTGGGCTACAGGAGTGCAACAGTCGTTACGGGGAGGCTGACCCCAAAGCGGACCAAACGTTAACCTTGTCGCATCTTGCGGCCGTTTGAGACCGCTGGGGGAACAGCACAGAGCTCAGGGGGGCTCATGCGAAGAGCTGGGGCAATAACCGCTGCCTTCTCACTGGCGGCGGCTTCGATGATCGGATTCACCGCCGCGCAGTCCGCTTCCGCGCTCACCGCGCCGGTCGCGATGACCGCGGACGACCTGCCGACCTGGCAGACCAACGGCGTCGTGTGGGCGCTGGCCCAGGCGCACGGCGTGGTCTTCGCGGGCGGCACCTTCTCCACCGTCCGGCCGCCGGGCGCCGCCGCGGGCACCGGCGAGCAGCAGGCGCTCAACTTCCAGGCGTTCGACGCCGCCACGGGCGCGCCGACGTCCTGCAAGCTGTCCTTCACGGTCGGCTCTGGCACGGCGACGATTCGGGCGCTGGCCGTCTCACCGGACGAGTCGACGCTGTACGCGGGGGGCACCTTCGGTTCGGTGAACGGCGTTCCGTCGAGCAGCCTGGCGGCGATCGACATCGCCACCTGCACCGTGAGGACCACGTTCAAGGTGTCGGTCTCGGCGCAGGTCCGCAGCATCGTGGCGACGAACGACACGGTGTACATCGGCGGCAATTTCCTCACCGTCGCCGGGCAGCCCCGGCAGCGCTTCGCCGCGCTGACGACCACGGGCGCGCTCAAGCCGTTCACGGCCAACGCCGACAAGGCGGGCAAGGCCATGGTGCTCAGCCCGGACGGCACCAGGCTCGTCATCGGCGGCGACTTCAACACCGTCAACGGGGTCAATTCGCACGCGCTGGCCGTGGTCAACGCCACGACCGGCGCCATTGTGAAGACCTACCCGGGCTTCATCTCGGCGACCTCCACCGTGCAGGACCTCACGAGGGACGCCACCGGCTTCTTCACCGCCAACGAGGGCACGGGCGGCGGTGTCTTCGACGGCCGCATCGCGCTCAACTTCAGCGACCTCAACCAGCGCTGGCGCGACACCTGCCTGGGCGCGACCCAGGCCGTCACCGTCTACAAGGGCGTGCTGTACAGCGGCTCGCACGCGCACGACTGCTCCAGCATGCAGCAGTTCCCGCAGCTCAACAACGACCGGCAGCACCTGCTCGCGGAGTCCGTCGACAACCCGAGGCCGCTGCTGGGCTGGTTCCCCGACACCGACGACGGCCCGGCGGGCACCGAGAAGATCGGCCCGCGCGCCCTCACCACCGCCTCCAGCGGCGGCACGGACTACCTGTGGGTGGGCGGCGAGTTCACCCGGATCGCCAGCAACGGCAACCGGCTCCAGCAGGGCCTGGTCCGCTTCCCGAGCGGACCCGACACGCGCGCGCCGTCCGTACCGCTCCAGGTGACCGCGGCGAACGTGTCCGGCGGGGTACGGGTGAGCTGGCAGGCCAGCCTCGACCTCGACGACTCGACGCTGACGTACCGGATCTACCGCGACGGCACGCAGGTCGGCACGGTCACCGGTGACTCCAAGTTCTGGATCCGCCCGACGCTGACCTTCACCGACACCGCCGCCTCACCCGGCACCACGTACGCGTACCAGGTCACGGCGGGTGACGCGCCCGGCAACACCAGTGCCAAGTCGGCCGCGGCGGCCGTCACGACGCCGGGCGCGCCGACGTCCTCGACGGTGACGCTCAACGCGACGGCGGACAGTTACGTCAACGCGGGCGCGCCCTCGGCGAATTACGGGCCTGACCAGCAGCTCGCGGTGCGCGGCACGTCCGCTTACCACACGTATCTGCGGTTCGACCTGCCCGCCGCGCCCGGCGGCATGGTGCTCACGAGCGCGCGACTGACCCTGCGCACCAGCTCCGACGCCATCGCGAACTCGGTCGACACGCTCAATGTGCAGCGTGTGACGGGGAGCTGGACGGAGACCGGGGTGACCTGGAACACCCGTCCCACGCTCGACCCGACGGTGCTCGGCACGGTGCCCGCGCCGACCGCGCTCCAGACCGACTACACCGCGACGCTCACCGCGGCGGCGCTGACGCCAGGGCTCGGCGGTCCGTACGACCTCGCGGTGACGTCCACCGGCACGGACTCGGCCTGGTTCTGGTCGAAGGACGCGCCCGGCACGTCGGGACATCCGCAGCTCGTCCTGACCTTCGCGAAGCCGTGACCGCGACCAGAGGCCGGTTCGCCGCGGCCGTCGTCATCGTGACGACGGCCGCGGCCGTCCTGGCCGGATGCGGCGGCGGACACGCGGACGCGGCGCGGGACCGCGCCGCCCCCACCAGCGAGCGCCCGGCCTCCTCCGCGCCCGCCATCGGCCCCGACGGCACCGCGGAGCCGTCCGCCTCGGCCTCGACCGGTCCGGGCGGCGACGGCGGTGCGAACGGCGCCGACGCCAAGGAGTCGACCCTGCCCGAATCCCAGCTCACCCCGGCCACCGGCACGTTCACCGACCAGCAGAAGAGCTATCTGGTCGGAAAGGTGCCCAAGGGCATGGACCCGGCCGCCGTTCTCCAGACCGGCCAGGAGTCCTGCGACCGGATCGCCAACACCGCGGACGCGAGTCCGAAGCTGGCGAAGGAGGCCATCGCGGACGGCGAGATCGCGGACGCGAAGGACGCGATCACGTATCTCTGCCCGAAGTACAAGAGCCTGCTCCGGTAGCGGATCGACCGGCCCGGGCGGGGGGGGGGGGGGGGGGGGGCCGGGGGGGGGGGGGGGGGGGGGGGGGGGGGGGGGGGGGGGGGGGGGTGGCCGGGGGGAGCGGGGGAGGAAGAGGGTCACGCGGGGCGAGGGGAAAAGGAGAGCA
>NZ_JBVHMF010000035.1:0-68391 GCF_055558595.1 Streptomyces sp. NPDC025721
GTTACATTCCGAACCCGGAAGCTAAGCCTTTCAGCGCCGATGGTACTGCAGGGGGGACCCTGTGGGAGAGTAGGACACCGCCGAACAATCTTTATCAATGCCTTGGCCCCCGAGCTTCGACTCGGGGGCCAAGGCATTTTTGTTTTCCGTTACCCTCTGTTCACGTCGCTCCGAGACTCTGGGCCTCCCGATAGGCGGAGGTGTGGAGACGTGCAGCAGATGACGACTGCCGGACGACGGCACAGGATCGCTTCGGACGCGACGGCCGCCGCGCTGCGCACGTCGCTCGAAGAGCTGGGTATCGGGACAGGGGACGAGGTCATCGTCCCGTCGTTCGGTCCGGGCGCGCCGGCCGACGCCGTCCGACTCGCGGGCGCCACACCGGTGTTCGCGGACATCGACCCCCGGACGTTCTGCCTGGCCCCCGAGGCCGTCGCCGCGGGCGTCACGGCGCGGACGGCCGCGATCGTACCCGTCCACGTATTCGGGCACCCCGCGCCGATGGCGCGGCTCGACGACCTGGCGTCGCGCCGTGGTCTGGCGCTCGTGGAGCAGGGCACCGAGGGCGGTGTCGAGGAGGACGCGGGAGTGGTCGCCCGGCGGCGGGCGCACGCGCGGTTCCTGGACTCGGCGCTCAAGGGCGTGGTCGTGCCGTACACCGAGCCGGGGGCGCACCACCTTTACCGGCAGTACGCGGTACGGATTCCCGGCAACGGCCGGCCGGACCGGGACGCCTTCGCCGCGGCCCTGGCGGCACGAGGCGTGCGGGCGACCGTGAGCGTGCCCGTACCGGTGCACCGGATGCCCGCGCACCGGTCGGGGGCCGTGTTGCCGCAGACCGAACTGGTGGCCGCGGACAGCCTGTCGCTGCCGGTCCACCCCGGCATCACCCAGCGGGAGTTGACGCACATCGCGGACGCCTGCAACGCGCTCGGCGGGCTGCTGTGAACCGCCGCTGAACGACCCCTGAGCGTGCTTCGAGCACCCGCGTTCATGGGATAGGATCTTCCCATCGACGCGCCCCAATAGCTCAGTCGGTAGAGCGTCTCCATGGTAAGGAGAAGGTCTACGGTTCGATTCCGTATTGGGGCTCGGCACAGAAGGCCCTCACCGTCAGGTGGGGGCCTTCTTCATGCCGTCGCGCACCAGGACCCGCGCCAAGGACCGCGCGCCGAGGACCGCGCGAAGAATCCCCGCGCGAAGAATCCCCGTGCGAAGAACCCGCGCTACTCGGACTTCTTCGGGACCCGCATCGACAGGATCGCCATGTCGTCGGACGGCGCGTCAGAGGCGAAGCGCTCAACGGCCCGTTGGATACGGGCGGCCACGGCGCCCGCGGTCAGGCCCGTACAGGTGGACAGGACGTCGGCGAGGCCGTCGTCGCCGAGCATACGGGTGCCCTCGCGGCGCTCGGTGACGCCGTCGGTGACGCAGAGCAGGACGTCGCCCGGGTCGAGGGAGACGGTCTGCTCGTACAGTTCGAGGTCGTCCATCACGCCGAGCAGCGGCTGCGGTTCGGCGGCGGGTTCGACGGTGCCGTCGGGGCGCAGGCGCAGCGGGAGCGGGTGGCCGGCGCAGACCATGCGCAGGACGGCGCTGCCGTCGTGCTGGGGCCACAACTCGCCGTACAGGAGCGTGAGGAAGCGGCTGCGGGCGCCCTCGTCGAGGATGGCGGCGTTGAGGCGTTCGAGGACGGCGGGGCCGCCGAAGCCCTCGCGGGCCAGCAGGCGCAGCGCGTGCCGGGCGAGGCCGGTGACGGCGGCGGCCTCCGGGCCCGTACCGCAGACGTCGCCGATGGCGAAGCCCCAGCAGCCGTCGCGGATCGGGAAGAGGTCGTAGAAGTCGCCGCCGACCTCGTTGCCCTCGCCCGCGGCGCGGTAGACGACCTCGACCTCGACGCCGGGGATGTGCGGCAGCTCCGGCGGCAGGAGGCTGCGCTGGAGGGCCTGGCTGATCGCGGTGCGCTCGCTGTAGAGGCGGGCGTTGTCCAGGGCGAGGGCCGCTCGGCGGGAGAGGTCTTCGGCGAGTTCGAGGATCTCCTGGCGGAATCGTTCGTCGGCGGGCTTGCCGAGGGTGAGCATGCCGATGACCCGGTTGCGGGCGACCAGCGGCAGGACGACCGTTTCGCCGCCGACGGCCGCCGCGGTGGCGAGCGCGACACCGGGGGCGCTCGGCGCGCGGCCGCCCTTGCCCGAGGTGGGCGTGGCGGCGTTCGGCGCGGACGAGGAGGGCGCGGAGCGCGCGCCGACCCCGAGGCTGCGCAGAGAGGCCCGCAGGGCGCTGGAGTGGGCCGCGTCGGAGGGCGCGGTCCACATGCGGGCGCCGGGTGTCGGGTCGGGCTCCGGAGGCCGTACCTGGGACAGCAGCGCCTTGATGCCGTCGATGCGGTCCTCGTCCTCGTGCAGGACGAAGGCCAGCTCCGGCTCCGACTGCTCGGCGATCGTGTAGACCGCGCACCAGCTCGCCAGCGTCGGAACCGTCATCTGGGCCATGAGGGCCAGCGTCTGGTCGCGTTCCAGCGTGCCCGCGAGCAGGTCGGACGCCTCGACGAGGAAGGACAGCGAGCCGCGGCGCAGCCGTTCCAGCTCGGTGAGCCGGGCGCTCTCCACGGCGAGCGCGATCCGGTCGGCGGCGAATTGGAGCCGCAGCGCTTCCTGGTTGTTGTAGCGGCCGGGGGCCTCGGCCGCGACGCCGAGCGAGCCGGTCAGGCGCCCCTCGACCTTGAGCGGCACGGTGACCACCGAGCGCATGCCGGTGCCGGACAGCAGCGGTACGGCGCCGGGGACCGCGGTGAGGTCCTCGTGGACGGCCGGCATACGGGCGCTGCCGTAGCGTCCGGTGCCCGCTTCGACGGGGACGCGGGCGAAGCGCTGGCGGGCGGACGGCAGGCCGGTGGAGGCGCGTACTTCCAGCTCGGTTTCGTCGTCGGTGGCGAGCAGCAGGTAGGCGGCGTCGCCGTCGAGCATGTCGCGGGCGCGTTCGACGGTGCGCTGGAGGAGGCTGTCGAGGTCGTCGGGGGCGGGGGAGCCGATGAAGACCTCGAAGGCGTCCGTGGTCTTGCCGCGTTGGCCGAGGCCGGATTCCGCGCTGCCGGAGCCGCGGGACGGCGTCTGGAGCACGGCGCGCTCCTCGGCACGCACCAGCAGGATGACGGTGGAGGGCTCGCCCTCGCTGTCGCGGACGCGCAGGTGGGAGCCGTACACGGGCAGGACGCGGCCGTCGGCGTCGCGCAGGCCGTAGGTGCCTTCCCAGCGGGAGTGCAGCAGGGCCTCGGCGAGGCCGATGCCGGTGCCGGGGGTCTGCGGCCAGGCGGTGAGGTCGGCGAGCGGTTTGCCGACCACGTCGGCGGCGGGGTGGCCGAAGAGCTCGGCCGCGTCGTCGTTCCAGCGCGTGATCGAGCCCATGCGGTCGACCTGGACGACGGCGACGCGCACGCTCTCGTCGGTGAGCGGGAGGTCGGCGGCGGGCAGGACGGGTCCCGCGGAGCGGGTGCCCGCGGGGCGCTCGGGCAGGTCGAGCTGGAACCAGACGTGCTTGCCCGCGCCGGTGTACTCCACGCCCCAGCGGCTGGCCAGGGCGGCGCACAGCAGCAGGCCGCGCCCGCCCTCGTTGTCGGGGTCGCGGAACTGGCGGCCTCTGCCCTGGATGGGGATCTCGCGGTCGGGGTAGTGGTCGGCGACCTCGACGCGTACGGCCGTCTCGTACCGCAGACACTGCACGTCGGCGGCGGTGCCCGCGTGCACGACGGCGTTGGTCACCAGTTCGCTGGTGAGCACCACCGCGTCGTCCACGACGTCGGCGAAGCCCCAGCCGTGCAGGGTGTCGCGTACGAAGGCACGCGCGACGGCGACCGACCGCCCCACCGGTTCGAAGCTGGCCGCAGCGCGCGCCGTGATCACCGGTCTCCTCGTTGCTCGTCCGTGGGCGGGTCCGCTGACCGGTCCCGCCGCCCGTGCCGCCGCCGTCCTGCCCGGTCCTCGTCGGCGGCCCCCTGAGGTGTACGCCTGGCAAGGTGCGGCGCCGCCGACACAAGAGCCAGGTTACTTACCCACGCGGACACCGCGTGCGCCGGTTGCGGGTGTTTCCACCCCGAACGTGCCACGGGTTATCAGCGTTGCCGCCGAACTGTTATGGCCGGGTGGGGCCATGGTGAAACACTGGGCATGCTCTCAAGGCAGCAATCTTGCACTTTTGCAGGTCGGTCGACCCTCCAGGAGGGACACGGTGGAGTCTGGCGCATCGGCGCGGGGCACGAGCACGCGCACGAAGAACGGGCGATCCCGCGCCAGTGGGACCGTAGAGGTCGATTCGGCCGCGCTGGTCAAGCTCCTCGGAGCGCTGGCCGCGATGCGGGACGGGAACTTCCGCAAGCGGCTGACGGTGTCGGGTGACGGCGTGATGGCGGAGATCTCCGCCGTCTTCAACGAGGTCGCGGACCGTAACCAGCACCTTACCGGTGAGCTGGCCCGGGTCCGGCGGGTCGTCGGCCGGGAGGGAAAACTCACAGAGCGGCTGGAGACCGGTGCCTGCGAGGGCGCCTGGGCCGCCGCGATCGAGGCGTCCAACGCGCTGGTGGACGATCTCGTACGGCCGGTGTCGGAGGTCGGGCGGGTGCTGTCGGCGGTGGCCGAGGGCGACCTGGAACAGCGGATGGACCTGCGGTCGCAGAACGCGGACGGGTCGGCGCACCCGCTGCGCGGTGAATTCCTCAAGGTCGGCCGGACGGTCAACGGGCTGGTGGACCAGCTCTCCGCGTTCACCGACGAGGTGACGCGGGTGGCCAGCGAGGTCGGTACCGAGGGCAAGCTGGGCGGCCAGGCGAAGGTCCGGGGCATGGCGGGGTCCTGGAAGGACCTCACGGACTCGGTCAACACCATGGCGTACCGGCTGACCGCCCAGGTGCGGGACATCGCGCTGGTGACGCAGGCGGTCCTGAAGGGCGATCTGTCCCGCAAGGTCACCGTGCACGTGGCCGGCGAGATGCTGGAGCTGAAGAACACCGTCAACACGATGGTGGACCAGCTCTCCTCGTTCTCCTCCGAGGTGACCCGGGTGGCCCGCGAGGTGGGCACCGAGGGCGAGCTGGGCGGCCAGGCCCAGGTGCCGGGCATGGCCGGTGTGTGGAAGGACCTCACGGACTCCGTGAACCTGATGGCCGGGAATCTGACGGCCCAGGTGCGGGACATCGCGCAGGTGACGACGGCGGTCGCCAACGGCGACCTGTCGCAGAAGATCACCATCGGCGCGCGCGGCGAGGTCGCGCAGCTCGCCGAGACGATCAACGCGATGACTGAGACGCTGCGGACGTTCGCCGACGAGGTGACGCGGGTCGCCGGTGAGGTCGGCGCCGAGGGTCTGCTGGGCGGTCAGGCGCAGGTGCCGGGCGCGGCGGGTACGTGGAAGGACCTCACCGACTCGGTGAACACCGCCTTCCGCAACCTGACCGGCCAGGTGCGCGACATCGCGCAGGTGACCACGGCGGTCGCCAACGGCGACCTGTCCCAGAAGGTCACGGTGGACGTCTCCGGCGAGATGCTGGAGCTGAAGAACACCGTCAACACGATGGTCGACCAGCTCTCCGCGTTCGGCGCGGAGGTGACGCGGGTGGCCCGCGAGGTCGGCGTCGAAGGTGTGCTGGGCGGTCAGGCGCAGGTGCCGGGAGCGGCGGGTACGTGGAAGGACCTCACGGACTCCGTGAACACGGCCTTCCGCAACCTGACGGGCCAGGTCCGTAACATCGCGCAGGTCACGACGGCGGTCGCCAACGGCGATCTGACGCAGAAGGTCACGGTGGACGTCTCCGGCGAGATGCTGGAGCTCAAGAACACCGTGAACCGGATGGTCGACCAGCTCGGTTCCTTCGCCGCCCAGGTGACGCGGATGGCGCGTGACGTGGGTACGGAGGGGCGGCTGGGCGGTCAGGCGCGGGTGGACGGGGTGGCCGGCACCTGGAAGGACCTGACGGACTCCGTCAACTTCATGGCCGGCAATCTGACGTCCCAGGTGCGGCAGATCGCGCAGGTCACGACGGCTGTGGCGCGCGGTGATCTGTCGCAGAAGATCGACGTGGACGCGCGCGGGGAGATCCTGGAGCTGAAGAACACCATCAACACGATGGTCGACCAGCTCTCGTCGTTCGCCGAGCAGGTGACCCGCGTGGCCCGTGACGTGGGCACGGAGGGGCGGCTCGGCGGCCAGGCGCAGGTGCCAGGCGTCGCCGGTGTGTGGCGTGACCTGACCGACTCCGTGAACGGCATGGCGGGGAATCTGACGGCCCAGGTCCGCAACATCGCCGAGGTCGCCACCGCTGTGGCGCGCGGTGACCTGTCGCAGAAGATCGACGTGGACGCCCGGGGCGAGATCCTGGAGCTGAAGAACACCCTGAACACGATGGTCGACCAGCTCTCCGCGTTCGGCGCGGAGGTGACCCGGGTGGCCCGCGAGGTGGGCACCGAGGGCATCCTGGGCGGCCAGGCCGAGGTGCAGGGCGTCAGCGGCACCTGGAAGGACCTGACGCAGTCCGTCAACTTCATGGCGAACAACCTGACCAGTCAGGTCCGCAACATCGCCGATGTCACCAACGCGGTGGCGCAGGGCGACCTGTCCCGGAAGATCACCGTCGACGCCAAGGGCGAGATCCTGGCGCTGGTGACGACGGTGAACCAGATGGTGGACACGCTGTCCGCGTTCGGTGACGAGGTCACGCGCGTGGCCCGTGAGGTCGGTACGGAGGGCCAGCTCGGCGGCCAGGCGCGGGTCCGTGACGCGTCGGGCATCTGGAAGGACCTCACCGACAACGTCAACCTGATGGCCAACAACCTGACCAGCCAGGTGCGTTCGATCTCGTCGGTCGCCACGGCCGTGGCCAACGGCGACCTGACGAAGAAGATCACCGTCGAGGCGCGCGGCGAGGTCGCGCAGCTCGCCGAGACCATCAACACGATGGTGGACACGCTGTCGGCCTTCGGCGACGAGGTCACGCGCGTGGCCCGCGAGGTGGGCACCGAGGGCATCCTCGGCGGCCAGGCGCGGGTGCCGGGCGTGGCGGGCACCTGGAAGGACCTCACCGAGTCGGTGAACGGCATGGCGTCCAACCTGACCGGTCAGGTGCGGCAGATCGCGCAGGTGACCACGGCGGTCGCCCGCGGTGATCTGTCCAAGAAGATCGACGTGGACGCGCGCGGCGAGATCCTGGAGCTGAAGACGACCATCAACACGATGGTCGGGCAGCTCTCCGCCTTCGGTGACGAGGTGACCCGCGTCGCCCGCGAGGTGGGTACGGAGGGACGTCTGGGCGGTCAGGCCCGGGTGCCCGACGTCTCGGGCATCTGGAAGGACCTCACCGAGTCCGTGAACCTGATGGCCAACAACCTGACCAGCCAGGTCCGCAACATCGCGCAGGTCGCGACCGCGGTGACCCGCGGCGATCTCAATCTGCGGATCGACGTGGACGCGGCGGGCGAGATCCTGGAACTCCAGGACTACATCAACACGATGATCGTCCGTCTGCGCGAGACCACGCTCGCCAACAAGGAGCAGGACTGGCTCAAGGGCAACCTGGCGCGGATCTCCGGCCTGATGCAGGGCCGCCGCGACCTCGGCGACGTGGCCGCGCTGATCATGAGCGAGCTGACCCCGGTCGTCTCCGCGCAGCACGGCGCCTTCTTCCTCGCCGAGGACACCCAGGAGGTCGGCGAGGAGTACGAGCTGCGGCTGATCGGCGCGTACGGCTTCTCCAAGCGGACGATGTCGTCGGTCTTCCTGCCGGGGGAGGGGCTGATCGGCCAGGCCGCGGTGGAGAAGCGCTCGATCCTGATCGAGAACGTGCCGCCGGGTTATCTGAAGATCACCTCGGGGCTCGGCGAGGCACCTCCGTCGCACGTCATCGTGTTGCCGGTGCTCTTCGAGGGCCGGGTGCTCGGCGTGATCGAACTGGCCGCCTTCCAGCCGTTCACCCAGATCCAGAAGGACTTCCTCAATCAGATCACCGACATCATCGCGATCAGCGTCAACACCATCTCGGTCAACACCAAGACCGAGGGGCTGCTCAAGCAGTCCCAGGAGCTGACCGAACAGCTCCAGGAGCGCTCGGCGGAGCTGGAGAACCGGCAGGCCGCCCTGGAGATGTCCAACGGCGAGCTGGAGGAGAAGGCCGAACTGCTGGCCCGGCAGAACCGCGACATCGAGGTGAAGAACACCGAGATCGAAGAGGCCCGCCAGGTGCTGGAGGAGCGCGCGGAACAGCTCGCGGTCTCGATGCGCTACAAGTCGGAATTCCTCGCCAACATGTCGCACGAGCTGCGCACCCCGCTCAACTCGCTGCTCATCCTGGCGAAGCTGCTCGCCGACAACGCGGACGGCAACCTCTCGCCCAAGCAGGTCGAGTTCGCCGAGACCATCCACGGCGCCGGTTCCGACCTGCTCCAGCTCATCAACGACATCCTGGACCTGTCCAAGGTCGAGGCCGGCAAGATGGACGTCTCGCCGACCCGTATCGCCCTGGTGCAGCTCGTGGACTACGTGGAGGCCACCTTCCGGCCGCTGACCGCGGAGAAGGGCCTGGACTTCTCCGTCCGGGTCTCGCCCGAACTGCCGGTCACCCTGCACACCGACGAGCAGCGGCTGCTCCAGGTGCTGCGCAATCTGCTGTCGAACGCGGTGAAGTTCACCGACAGCGGCTCGGTGGAGCTGGTGATCAGGCCCGCGGGCACCGAGGTGCCGCAGTCGATCAAGGAGCAGTTGCTGGAAGCGGGCACGATGCGCGAGCCCGACCAGCCGCTGATCGCCTTCTCCGTGACCGATACGGGCATCGGCATCGCGGCCAGCAAGATGCGGGTGATCTTCGAGGCGTTCAAGCAGGCCGACGGCACCACCAGCCGGAAGTACGGCGGTACGGGCCTCGGTCTGTCGATCAGCCGCGAGATCGCCCGGCTGCTCGGCGGCGAGATCCACGCCGACAGCCAGCCGGGACGCGGCTCGACCTTCACGCTGTATCTGCCGCTGTCCCTGGGCGACTTCCCGCAGGCGCTGCCGCAACTGCCCGCGGGCGGCCACGGCGGCGACTTCGAGCAGGGCTCGGCCGGCGACCGGGCGCGCCCCGGCAGCAGCCTGGCCCGGCTGCGCCGCCGTTCCGCGCAGCCCCCGCAACTGTCCGAAGGCGGCGGCCAGTCCAACGGCTCTGCGCCCTCGAACGGGTCGGGTCCGCGCGGCGGGTCCGCGAACGGCTCGGCCAACGGCTCCGCGCAGTCGCGGGGTCCGGGCGGAGCGGGCACCGACGACACCTGGTCCGACGAGGGGCACCCCGACGCGTACACCGGCTTCTCCGGCGGCTTCAGCGGCGAGAAGGTGCTGATCGTGGACGACGACATCCGCAATGTCTTCGCCCTCACCAGCGTCCTCGAACAGCACGGCCTGACCGTGCTGTACGCCGAGAACGGCCGCGAGGGCATCGAGGTCCTGGAGCAGCACGACGACATCGCCGTGGTGCTGATGGACATCATGATGCCGGAGATGGACGGCTACGCGACGACCACGGCGATCCGCAAGATGCCGCAGTTCGCCGGGCTGCCGATCATCGCGCTCACCGCGAAGGCGATGAAGGGCGACCGGGAGAAGAGCATCGAGTCCGGGGCGTCGGACTACGTGACCAAGCCGGTCGACACCGACCATCTGCTCACCTTGATGGAGGAGTGGATGCACGCCCGGTGACGGCCGGGCGCGGGCCCGGCGACGCCATGGGCCCGCGCCCGGGATCGTGCGCCCGATGAGGTGTGAGGGTGCCGATTAAGGGGAACCTTCTGGTCTCCGCCTACGTTTGCGGTACGTGTTGAGTGACCTGGCGGTGACAGGGTGTGGCGAACGGCGGGGTGCGGCTACCATGACCGGCACAAGGACGGGCGGCACGACGGAGTCGTCCCCGGGGGCGGCGACCGGTGTAGTGCCGGGGCGAGGAGGGCGGGCCATGGTGCAGAAGGCCAAGATCCTCCTGGTCGATGACCGGCCGGAGAATCTGCTGGCGCTTGAGGCGATCCTCTCTGCGCTCGATCAGACGCTGGTACGGGCATCGTCCGGGGAGGAAGCGCTGAAAGCGCTGCTCACCGATGATTTCGCGGTGATCCTGCTCGATGTCCAGATGCCGGGCATGGACGGGTTCGAGACCGCGGCGCACATCAAACGGCGGGAGCGGACCCGGGACATCCCGATCATCTTCCTCACCGCCATCAACCACGGCCCGCACCACACCTTCCGGGGGTACGCGGCGGGCGCGGTCGACTACATCTCCAAGCCGTTCGACCCGTGGGTGCTGCGCGCCAAGGTGTCGGTGTTCGTCGACCTCTACACCAAGAACTGTCAGCTCCGGGAGCAGGCGGCGCTGCTGCGGCTCCAGTTGGAACAGGGCGTGCCGTCCGCCGCGGGCACCAACGGCAGGGGACGCGGCGCGGGCGAACCCGCGGGGCTGCTCGCCGAACTGTCCGCGCGGCTGGCCGCCGTCGAGGAGCAGGCCGAGGCGCTCACCAAGCAGCTCGACGAGTCCGCGGACGCCGCCGCCGTCGCCACCGCCGCCCACCTGGAGCGCAAGCTGACCGGCCTGCGCCGCGCCCTGGACGCGCTCGAACCGGGCACCGGCAACGGCGTCGTCAAGCTGCCGAATCAGGAGTGAGCCGTACGGGGAAGGCCGCGCGCCGCTTTTGACGTCGCGTCAGTCCCCGGCCCCGGCCGGACGACACGAACGGGCGTACTCTCAGGCACGCGTGTCACCCGATCACAAGGGCGGTAACCTCGGCACCATGGCCTCACGTACGTCCGGCACCGCCAAAAAAGCCCCGGCGAAGCCTGCGGCCAAGAAGACCGCGGCGAAGAAGCCCGCCGCCGCGAAGAGCGCCGCGGGGAGACCGCCCGCCAAGAAGGCAGCGGCGGCCAGACCCGCGCCCCGGCCCGCACCGTCGCCGACCAGCGGGCTCTTCCGCATGGCGCGCGCCGTGTGGCTCGGCCTGGCGCACACCGTGGGCGCCGTCTTCCGCGGCATAGGGCGCGGCGCGCGCGGCCTGGACCCCGCGCACCGCAAGGACGGCCTGGCGCTGCTCCTGCTCGGCCTGACCCTGGTGGTCGCCGCGGGCACCTGGTCCAACCTCCAGGGCCCGGTCGGCAACCTCGTCGAGGTCCTGATCACCGGTGCCTTCGGCCGCCTGGATCTGCTCGTGCCGTTCCTGCTCGGCGCGGTCGCCGTACGCCTGATGCGCCACCCGGAACAGCCGGAGGCCAACGGCCGGATCGTGATCGGCCTGTCCGCCCTCGTCATCGGCGCGCTCGGCCTGGTCCACCTGGCCTGCGGCGCCCCCGGCCGGGGCGAGGGCGCGACCGCGATGCGCGACGCGGGCGGCCTGCTCGGCTGGGCCGCCGCCTCCCCGCTCGTCTACACCGTCGGCTCGGTGCTCGCCGTCCCGTTGCTCCTGCTCTTCACCGGCTTCGGCCTGCTCGTGGTCACCGCCACCCCGGTGAACGCGATCCCGCAGCGGCTGCGCCAGGCCGCCACCCGGCTCGGCGTGTACGAGGCGCCCGCGGACCCCGAGGCGGTCCCGCTGGAGGACTTCTTCGAGGACGAGGACGACCCCCGCACCGCCGACACCACCGACGAGTCGCCCGTACGGCGGCTGCCGATCCGCTTCGGCAAATCGGCCGCGGAGCCGTATGACGTCGACAGCGACACCGACCCCGACGAGCGCTCCGCCGTCGCGTCCGCGGCCGGGGGCGACCCGGGCGCCGACGAGCCCAAGCCGCGCCGCCGCCCCAGGCGCCGCTCCGAGGCGCTGCCCGGCGACCGGGACGAGGACGGCAGGGACGCGGTGGACGTGGCCGCCGCTGCCGCCGCCGCGCTGGACGGCGCGGTGCTGCACGGCGTGCAGCCCTCCCCGCTGGTCGCCGACCTCACCAGCCGGATCAGGAAGCCGGTGCCGGCCGCGCGCGCCGAGGACACCCCGGAGGAGTCCGGCGGGGTCCCCGCGGAGTCCGGCGGCGTCCCCGACCTCACCAAGAAGTCGCCCGAGACCACGGGACCGCCGCTGCCGCCCCGCGCGGAACAGCTCCAGCTCTCCGGCGACATCACCTACGCGCTGCCCTCCCTGGACCTGCTGGAGCGCGGCGGCCCCGGCCGTACCCGCAGCGCCGCCAACGACGCGGTGGTCGCGGCGCTCGGCCAGGTCTTCAAGGAGTTCAAGGTCGACGCGGTCGTCACCGGCTTCACCCGCGGCCCGACGGTCACCCGCTACGAGGTGGAGCTGGGCCCCGCGGTCAAGGTCGAGCGGATCACCGCGCTCGCCAAGAACATCGCCTACTCGGTCGCCAGCCCCGACATCCGGATCATCAGCCCGATCCCCGGCAAGTCCGCGGTCGGCATCGAGATCCCCAACAGCGACCGCGAGATGGTCAACCTCGGCGACGTGCTGCGCTCCGCGGAGGCCGCGGGCGAGGACCACCCGATGACCGTCGCGCTCGGCAAGGACGTCGAGGGCGGCTACGTGATGGCCAACCTCGCCAAGATGCCGCACGTCCTGGTCGCGGGCGCCACCGGCTCCGGCAAGTCCTCCTGCATCAACTGCCTGATCACCTCGGTGATGGCCCGCGCCACCCCCGACGAGGTCCGGATGGTGCTGGTCGACCCCAAGCGCGTCGAGCTGACCGCGTACGAGGGCATCCCGCACCTGATCACCCCGATCATCACCAACCCCAAGCGGGCCGCGGAAGCCCTCCAGTGGGTGGTGCGCGAGATGGACCTGCGCTACGACGACCTCGCCGCGTACGGCTTCCGGCACATCGACGACTTCAACGCCGCCGTGCGCTCGGGCAAGGCCAAGACGCCCGAGGGCAGCGAGCGCGAGCTGACGCCGTATCCGTATCTGCTGGTGATCGTGGACGAGCTGGCCGACCTGATGATGGTCGCGCCGCGTGACGTGGAGGACTCCATCGTCCGCATCACGCAGCTCGCGCGGGCCGCGGGCATCCACCTGGTGCTGGCCACCCAGCGGCCCAGCGTCGATGTCGTGACCGGTCTGATCAAGGCCAATGTGCCCTCCCGGCTCGCCTTCGCGACGTCCTCGCTCGCCGACAGCCGCGTCATCCTGGACCAGCCCGGCGCCGAGAAGCTGATCGGCAAGGGCGACGGGCTCTTCCTGCCGATGGGCGCGAACAAGCCGATTCGTATGCAGGGCGCCTTCGTCACCGAGGACGAGGTCGCCAAGGTCGTCGACCACTGCAAGGCGCAGCTCACGCCCAGCTACCGCTCCGACGTCACGGTCGGCAGCGGCCCGAAGAAGGAGATCGACGAGGAGATCGGCGACGACCTGGACCTGCTGTGCCAGGCCGCTGAGCTGGTGGTTTCCACCCAGTTCGGCTCCACGTCGATGCTCCAGCGCAAGCTGCGGGTCGGTTTCGCCAAGGCGGGCAGGCTGATGGACCTGATGGAGTCGCGCGGCATCGTCGGCCCCAGCGAGGGCTCCAAGGCGCGCGACGTGATGGTGAAGGCCGACGAGCTGGACGACGTCCTCGCCGAGATCCGCGGCGGGGGAGCGTAGGAGCGGCCGGTCCTGTACGTACCGGGGGCCCGGACGGCCCACGGAAATGCGTAAGTCACGGGACTCGGGGAATGTGTTGGGGCAACCGTTTCTCCTGTTCGTACGTCAAGTTGATACAGGGGGGCTCGTATCGATGCACACGGGTGAACCTGTCGGCTTCCGACGACGATCCCGACCGCGATCCCGATGGCAACCCCGACCGCGATCCCGATGGCAATCCTGATGGCGGACAAAAAGTGATCGTCCGGTTGCCGCCGCGTTTCGTACCCCCCCTAGACTGAACTTCCAGCAGGTGGCTGCACCCTCGAAAGGCGCCCTCGTGTCCGTCGGCAACTCGCCCTCCGAAGACCGGCCTTCGGTCGGTCACGCCCTCGCCCAGGCCCGTATCGCGGCGGGGCTCTCCATCGACGAGGTCAGCACCAGCACGCGGGTGCGCGTCCCGATCGTGCAGTCGATCGAACAGGACGACTTCTCGCGGTGCGGCGGCGACGTCTACGCCCGCGGGCATATCCGGACCCTGGCGCGCGCCGTCGGCGTCGACCCCGAACCGCTGGTCGAGCAGTACGTCGCCGAGCACATCGGCGAGGAGGCGCCCGCTCCCGTCGCGCCGCTCTACGAGGCGCAGAAGATCCGTTCGGAGCCGCGCCGGGCGAACTGGACGGCGGCCATGGTCGCGGCGATCGTCGCCGTGGTGGGCTTCGTCGGCTTCACGGTCTTCACCGGCGGCAGCGGCGGCGACAAGACCGCGGCGAACTCCCCGAGCCCGTCCGCGACCACCAGCGCGCCCGCCGTCACCCAGTCGCCGCAGAGCAACGGCGCCGATCCGAAGACGGACCCGACCGACAGCGCCATCGCCGCGGCCCCGCCCGGCAAGGTCACCGTCAAGATCAGCGCCGAGAGCGGCACGAGCTGGGTCCAGGCCAGTGACGGCAACGGCAAGCAGCTCTTCCAGAAGTCGCTGAAGAAGGGCGAGTCCCAGACCTTCACCGACGACAAGAAGATCAAGCTCGTCGTCGGCAACGCGGGCGCCGTCAAGCTCTTCGTCAATGGCAAGGACCTCGGCGCCGCGGGCACCGACGGTCAGGTGGTGCGTCTCACCTACACGCCGGGTGACCCCACGCAGGGCTGAATTGTGCTTCCCCGCCGTCCCGGCGCCACCGCGAGCACCGGTGGCGCGGGGGCGGCGGCGACATGGCCGGGTACGCTGAGCGTATGCCCGAACCCCGTACCGTCGCTCTTGTCACGCTCGGCTGCGCCCGCAATGAGGTGGACTCCGAGGAACTCGCCGGCCGGCTGGCGGCGGACGGATGGCAGTTGGTCGACGACGCCTCCGAGGCCGATGTGGCGGTCGTGAACACCTGCGGCTTCGTCGAGGCGGCCAAGAAGGACTCGGTGGACGCGCTGCTGGAGGCCAACGACCTCAAGGGGCAGGCGCGCACCCAGGCCGTCGTCGCGGTCGGCTGCATGGCCGAGCGGTACGGCAAGGAACTGGCCGAGGCGCTGCCCGAGGCGGACGGCGTACTCGGCTTCGACGACTACGCGGACATCTCCGACCGGCTGCGGACGATCCTGGCCGGCGGCGTCCACGCGTCGCACACCCCGCGCGACCGGCGCAAGCTGCTGCCGATCAGCCCGGCCGAGCGGCAGGCGGCGAGTGTGGCGCTGCCGGGGCACGCGCAGGGGCACGGGACGTCCGGCGAGGAGCCGGTCGAGGCCGCCGCGAGCGCTCTTGAGGCTTCCGAGGACTTCGCGGCCCAGGCGCCCGCCGACCTGCCCGAGGGCGTCGCGCCCGCCTCCGGACCGCGCGCGCCGCTGCGCCGCCGCCTGGACTCGGGACCCGTCGCCTCCGTGAAGCTCGCCTCCGGCTGCGACCGCCGCTGCACCTTCTGCGCGATCCCGTCCTTCCGCGGCTCCTTCATCTCCCGCCGCCCCTCCGACGTCCTCGGCGAGACCCGCTGGCTGGCCGGAGAGGGCGTCAAGGAGGTGATGCTGGTCAGCGAGAACAACACCTCGTACGGCAAGGACCTCGGCGACATCCGCCTGCTGGAGACGCTGCTGCCGGAGCTGGCGGCGGTCGACGGCATCGAGCGGGTCCGGGTCAGCTACCTCCAGCCCGCCGAGATGCGCCCCGGCCTGATCGACGCGCTCACCGGAACTCCGGGCGTCGTCCCGTACTTCGACCTGTCCTTCCAGCACTCCGCGCCCGCCGTGCTGCGCGCCATGCGCCGCTTCGGCGACACCGACCGCTTCCTCGAACTGCTGGACACCATCCGGGCCAAGGCCCCGGAGGCGGGTGTCCGCTCGAACTTCATCGTCGGCTTCCCCGGCGAGACGGAAGCCGATCTGGCCGAGCTGGAACGGTTCCTGGGCTCCGCGCGGCTGGACGCCATCGGCGTGTTCGGCTACTCGGACGAGGACGGTACGGAGGCGGCGACCTTCGGCGACAAGCTCGACGAGGACGTGGTCGCCGCCAGGCTCGCGCGGGTCTCGCGGCTCGCCGAGGAGCTGACCGCGCAGCGCGCGGAGGAGCGGCTGGGCGCGACCGTACGGGTGCTGGTCGAGGCGGTGGACGAGGAGACCGGCGAGGTGACCGGCCGGGCCGACCACCAGGCGCCGGAGACCGACGGGCAGGTCGTGCTGGCGGTGCCCGACGGCGCTCCCGCCCCGCTGCCGGGGACCTTCGTCATGGCGAAGGTGACGGCGACCGAGGGCGTGGACCTGATCGCGGAGCCGCTGGACGCCCCGACGGTTCCGGCGAGCCGTGCGGTTCCTGGGATTCCGGCGGTTCCTGAGATTCCCGAGATTCCTGAGGATACGACCGGGACCGCGAGTGCCGCGGGGGGCGTGACCGACGCCCCGCGCGGCCTGCAGGAGGTGGGCAGATGACCGGAGCCCCCGCGCCCGCCGCCCCGGCCTCCTCGACCCCCGACCACCTCGGGGACCCGGTGCTGCCCAAGGCCGACCTGTGGAACATCGCGAACATGCTCACGATGGCCCGGCTGGTCCTGGTCCCCGGCTTCGTACTGCTGCTCGTGCACGGCGACGGGCACGACCCGGCCTGGCGCTCCTTCGCCTGGGCCGCCTTCGCCGTCGCGATGATCACCGACCTCTTCGACGGCGAGCTGGCCCGCCGCTACGGCCTGGTCACCGACTTCGGCAAGATCGCCGACCCCATCGCCGACAAGGCGATCATGGGCGCGGCGCTCGTCGGCCTGTCCGCCCTCGGCGACCTGCCCTGGTGGGTCACCGTCGTTATTCTTTTCCGCGAGCTGGGCATCACCGCCATGCGGTTCTGGGTGATCAGGCACGGCGTGATCCCCGCCAGCCGGGGCGGCAAGCTCAAGACGCTCACCCAGGGCATCGCCGTCGGCATGTACGTCCTGATCCTGACCGGCCCGCTGGCCACCGTACGGGCCTGGATGATGGGCGCCGCGGTCGTCCTGACCGTCGCCACCGGCTTCGACTACGTACGGCAGGCGGTCGTCCTGCGGCGCGCGGGACTGGCGGCGGAGCGCGCCGCGGTCGCGGCGGCCTCCGAGGCGGTCGCGGAAGCGGCCGCCGCTCCGGCCCAAGCTCCGGCCCAAGCTCCGGCGGGCGCTCCGGCGGGCGCGACCGCGGCGGATTCCGTGGCCGGCGTCGAGCTGGAGGCCGAGGCCGGGGCCGAGCGACCGCAGGGCGTATGACCGCCGCTGGGCGGGCGGACGCGGCGGAGGTACTGCGGCTGCTGGACGAGCGCGGCCGGACGCTGGCCGTCGCGGAGTCCCTGACCGGCGGTCTGGTGGCCGCGGAGCTGACCGGGGTGCCCGGCGCCTCCCGGACCTTCCGCGGCTCGGTGACGGCGTACGCGACCGCCCTCAAGCACGAGCTGCTCGGCGTGGACGCGGCCCTGCTGGCCGCGCGCGGCGCCGTGGACGCCCAGGTGGCCCGCGAGATGGCCGAGGGCGTACGGGACCGGCTCGGCGCCGACTGGGGCGCCGCGACGACCGGGGTGGCGGGACCGGACCCGCAGGACGGGCAGCCGGTGGGCACGGTGTTCGTGGCCGTCGCGGGTCCCGGCGGTGCGGTGGGCGCCGCGCTCAGGCTGTCGGGCGACCGTACGGAGATCCGGCGGGCGACCGTGGCCGCCGTATTCGAACTGCTGACCTCGGAGCTGAGGAAGACCCGCCCCGAGAAGAGTCCGGAGGCGAAGGATAGGGAAGAACACGGGGGGAAGGGATGTTTGCAGCCCTGAGTGAACACGACATCGCTCCCCGCACGGCCGGTGCCCGAGGCGGTACGGTGGGGCGAAGAGGATGCGGATTCGCGGTCCGAGGAGGGAGCCACCGATGATCCTGCTCCGTCGCCTGCTTGGTGACGTGCTGCGTCGGCAGCGCCAGCGCCAGGGCCGCACCCTGCGTGAGGTCTCTTCGTCCGCCCGGGTTTCCCTGGGCTATCTGTCAGAGGTCGAACGGGGGCAGAAGGAAGCGTCATCCGAGCTGCTCTCGGCGATCTGCGACGCCTTGGACGTTCCTATGTCCGAGGTGATGCGGGAGGTCAGTGACGATCTGTCGCTTGCCGAGCTGGCACAGTCGGCGGCGTCCGAGACCACTGCCGCGCCGATGCGGCCCCTGCTGGGTGCGGTCACTTCTGTCACGTCCATGACGTCCACACCGGACGAACGGATCACTATCAAGGCGCCCAAGAAGTCTGCCGAGGCTGTCGACGTGGTCGCCGCCTAGCCTTCTGACCTGCTTGTTCCGACGGCCCCGACCGGCTCGCTCCCGGTCGGGGCCGTCGGCGTGTGCCCGTGCGTCCGCCGGGCTTCGGCCGTTCCGCCGCCCTTCTCCCGGCCATCTCCCGCCGTACTTTCGTCCGCGCTGTTGTTCGTGCTTTTGCCATGTGTGCGAGCCCGAGGCAGGGTAGGCGGGGAGGGTCAAGGGGGGCGAAACGGACCTCATGGTGTCGATCCGCTAGGAGAGAACCGCATGACTGTCGTCAAGAGCCCGCTGTCGGAGCCGGACCGGAAGACCGTCGGAGACGCGCTGCAAGGCGCCCTGGTGGACCTCCTGGACCTGTCGCTGCTCGCCAAGCAGGTGCACTGGAATGTCGTCGGCCCGCGCTTCCGCTCCGTCCATCTCCAGCTCGACGAGGTCGTCGACACCGCCCGGCTGCACTCCGACACGGTCGCCGAGCGGGCCTCCGCGATCGGCGTGACGCCTGACGGGCGGGCCCGCACGGTCGCCGAGACCAGCGGGATCGACACGGTGACCGACGGCTGGGTCAAGGACACCGAGGTCGTCGAGATCCTGGTCGCCGCGCTGGACGCCGTGATCGTGCGGATGCGCGAGCGGATCGAGACCACCGAGCAGCCCGATCCGGTCAGCCAGGACATCCTGATCGGGATCACCGCCGACATCGAGAAGTTCCACTGGATGTTCCAGGCCGAGAACGTCTGACGCACGGCCGGAATGTCGCTTTGCGTGCATATGTCGCAGCTGGTCGTGGCCGTGCGGCGACCCTTTCGGGTGAACGTTGCCCGGGGCCTGCCGGCGCGCGGCTAGCGATCTTGGCGGCAGGGCATCGCACCTGAGTACGGGACCCGCCGCGGGCGGCCTCCCGCCGCAACCTCGGGGGTCCGAAGGAGGCGGCCATGCGCGCACTGCGAGTTTTCGTGCTCCAGGCCACGGACCGGGTGGGGGGCTGGTCATGGGACGGGTCATGGGGTCGGTCGCGGCGCCGGTCATCGGTGCGGCCGCCGGGCCGGGAGACGCCGGACGGTTCTCCGGTCCGCGGTAGGGGATTCGCGGGCCGCGGTGCTGAATCCGGTGTCCGCCGTACGGGATCCGGCCGGGGCGTACGCTCCGCCGCCGTTGTGTTCGCGCTCGCCTGCGGGCTGCTGTGGTGGTGGGCGGTGCTGCGGCTGTGGATACGGCCGGAGGCCGTCGGGTCGTGGGAGGGCGCGATGGCCGCGGGCGGCTGGAGCCTCGGGCTCATACCGCTGCACGCGGTGCCGACGGTGAAGCGGCGGATGCGGGCGGCCGTGGCGGGTGACGCGGACGGGCCGTCCTTTCCGCGGGGGCCGATGGAACGGGTGCGGACCGGACGGCTGTCGCCCGACGCCGGATTCCGGGGATGCGTCCTACCAGGGCATGGCCACCCCGCCGTTGGGGCGGAGGATCTGGCCGGTGACGAAGGCGGAAGCGTCTGAGGCGAGGTAGAGCACGGCCGGGGCCACGTCCTCGGGCCTGCCGACCCGGCCCAGCGGGGACATGCGTGCCAGCGACTCCTCGGCGCGGGCCTGCGCCCTCTCGTCGAACACCCCGTCCGCGCCGGTGCCGTAGTGCGCGGTCATCGGGGTGCGGATGAAGCCGGGAGCCACGGTGTTGGCGCGGATGCCGAGCGGACCCAGCTCGGTGGCGAGGGTCTTGGTGAGCTGGACGACGGCCGCCTTGGAGACGCTGTAGCAGAGCAGGCCGCGCGCGCCCGTGTCGATCGCGCTGGACGACATCGTGATGATGCTGCCGCCGCCGCGGTCGGCCATCGCGCGGGCCGCCTCCTGGGCGCAGTGCAGCACCCCGCGGAAATTCACCGCCAGGACGCGGTCCAGGTCGTCGTCGCTGGTGTCGAGGACGCCGCTGCTGTGCATGATCCCGGCGACGGCGGCCAAGATGTCGAGGCCGCCGTGGTCCCGGACGATGCCGGCGACGGTCCGGGCGATAGCCGCTTTGTCGGTGACGTCGAGCGCCCGGGGCTCGGCCCGCCCGCCGGCCTCATCGATCAGCGCCGCCGTCTCGCGTACCCCCGGCTCGTCCCTGTCCGCGCACACCACGACCGCGCCCGCTGACGCCAGCGACCGCGCGCTGGCCCGGCCGATCCCGCTCGCCGCTCCGGTGACCAGGGCGACCCGCCCGCTGAGGTCGTACGCCGTGACCGTCATGCGTCCGACCGTACGACCGTATCTGACGGTGCGTCAATTGCCGTGCGGGGGTGGACCTTTCTGGCAGCTCGGGCACCAGTACGCGACCCGGCTCTGGTCCGCCCTGCCGTGCCGGTCGGTCCTGACCGTGGTGCCGCAGCGCAGACACGGCCGGTTCGCCCGGTCGTAGACCCAGTGCGTACGGCCGCGCCGCGTATCGCCCGTGGTGATGTGGCCGGGGCGCTCCTTGTTCGCCTCCAGCAGCCGCTTCGCCAGCGCGACCACCTTCTCCGGCGCCCTGACGTCGCCGACCGCCGTCCACGGTGTCACCCCGCGCAGAAAACACAGCTCGACCACGTACACATTGCCGAGCCCCGCCATATTGCGCTGGTCGAGCAGCGCCTCGGCGATCTCCCGCTCCGGCTCCGCGACCAGCCGCGCCAGCGCCCGCGCCGGGTCCCAGTCGGGCCCGAGCAGATCGGGGCCCAGGTGGCCGACGGCCTCGGACTCCTGCGCGGTCGGCAGCAGCGCCAGTACCGGCAGCCGGTAGCCGACGGCCGTCCTGTGCTCCGTCTCCAGCACTGCCCTGATCTGGTGGGCGGGACCGCCGCGCCAGCGCTCACCGGGCGCGTACAGGTGCCAGGAGCCCTCCATCCGCAGATGCGAGTGGAGCGTCGCGCCGCCGTCCAGCCGGGTGAGGAGGTGCTTGCCGCGGCTCACCACTTCGAGGACCCGGCGGCCGGTCAGATCGGCCGTGGCCAATTGCGGCACCCGCAGGTCGGCCCGCACGAGGGCGCGCCCCGCCAGCGCGTCATGCAGTCGGCGGGCCGTCAGCCAGACCGTGTCTCCCTCGGGCATCTGTCCATGATGACGCGGGGCGGGGGCGGGGGTCACGTCGGGGCGGCGGCGGTTTCGGCGCGCCCCTGGGGGCGGGGTGCTGGGGGTTCGGGTGCGGGATCAGCCGAGCAGGCGGCGTTCGGTCGCCGCGGCCACCGCGCCCGCGCGGGTGTCGACGCCGAGCTTGTCGTAGATCCGGCCGAGGTGGGTCTTGACGGTGGCCTCGCTGATGAACAGGGCGCGGGCGATGTCGCGGTTGCCGAGGCCGCGGGCGAGCTGGCCGAGGATGTCGCGCTCCCGGGCGGTCAACTGCGGTCCCGGCGCGCGCATATGGGCCATCACGCGCCCCGCGACCGGCGGCGACAGCGCGGTGCGGCCCTGCGCGGCGGCGCGGATCGCGGAGAACAGCTCCTCCGGGCGCTCGGCCTTCAGCAGGTAGCCGGTCGCGCCCGCCTCGATGGCGCGGGTGATGTCGGCGTCGGTGTCGTACGTGGTGAGGACGAGGACGTACGGGCCGCCGGGCGCCGTGCCTGTTCCGGGCGCGGCGGCTGCTCCGGGCGTGGCGCCTGTCCCGGGCGTGGCGGCTGTTCCGGGCGTCTCCGGCCGAACGGATTCGGCCGGTGCGTGGGCCGCTGCGGCGGCGATCCGGCGGGTGGCCTCGACGCCGTCGATGCCCGGACCGAGCTGGAGGTCCATGAGGACCACGTCCGGCCGCGTCTTCGCGGCCATCGCGACGGCCTCCTCGCCGCTGCCCGCCTCGCCTACCACCTCGATGCCGTCCGCGCTGGCCAGCAGCGCCATCAGTCCGGCACGCACCACGGCGTGGTCGTCGCAGACCACGAGACGGACTGGTCGGATCTCGGTCACGGCGCGGCCTCCAGGGCTTCGAGGGGGACGGCGACGGACAGCACGGTGCCCTCGCCGGGGGCGGACTCGATGCTCAGGGTGCCGCCGAGCTGGCCCACCCGCGCGCGGATCGCGGGCAGCCCGTGGCCGCGTACCCCGGTGGCGGCGACGGCGGCCGGATCGAAGCCGCGCCCGTCGTCGGAGACGTCGAGCAGCACCTGGTCGTCGAGGTACGTCAGCGTGAGCGTGGCGTGGGCGGCCCCGGCGTGCTCCGCGGTGTTGGCGAGCGCGCCCTGCGCGATCCGCAGCAGCGCCGACCGCGTACGGTCCGGGAGCGGTACGGGCGCGCCCTCCACGTGGCAGCGGACCGTGAGGGCCGACGGCCGGGAGCGCGGAGCGTGCTCGGAGTCGTCAGAGCCTTCGGAGCGGTCAGAGTCTTCGGAGTGCTGCGCGGCGAGCGCGCGCAGGGCGTTGTCCAGGTCCTGTCCGACGAGCGCGGCGGGCGCGAGGTCGTGCACGAAGCGGCGTGCTTCGGCGAGATTCTGCTCGGCCACGGCGGTGGCGGTACGGACGTGGCCGCGGGCGGCGTCCGGTGCCGTATCCCAGATCCGGTCCGCGGCCTGGAGCAGCATCCGCTGGCTGGACAGGCCCTGCGCGAGGCTGTCGTGGATCTCCATCGACAGCCGCTGCCGTTCCGCGAGGGTGCCCTCGCGCCGTTCGGTGGCCGCCAGTTCGCGGCGGGTGCGCACCAGGTCGTCGATGAGGGCCTGCTGACGGCCGGTCTGCCGCCGCATGTGGACGAAGACGGCGGTGGCGAGGGTGGCGACGGCGGGTGGCAGCAGCACCAGATTGGGGTCCGTCCCGTCCGCCAGCCGCAACTCCGCGATGACGACGAGTACGGCGAGCGCGGCCACGAGCGCCACGGCCGCCCGGGTCGGCAGCGACCGCAGGCCCGTGTAGATGAGCGGGACGGCGCACCAGGCGAAGCTCGGCGCCAGCAGGACGACGACGGTCCAGCAGGCGACGAGGGCGGCGAGGCGTGCCAGCTCCCACCTGCGGGGGAGCGGTTCGCGTCGCCGTCCGGGCCGACGGCCCGCGAACTGGAGGACCGTGAGCGCCACGCTCAGCCCGATCACCCACGGCAGGCGACCGCTGCCGGGGTGCCGGTCGACGAAGCGGATGAGGGCACCCGCGAGGAGGACGACGAAGGCGCCGTTCATGACCGCCGCCAGCCACCAGCCGTCCGGATCGGGGCTCGGCTCCGGGTCCCGCTCCGATGCGGGCTCCGGCCTCAGCTCCCATTCCGATTCCGGCTCCGGCTGCGGCCTCCGGTTCGGCTCCGGCGTCCGGTTCGGCTCCGGGGTCGGGACCGGGGGCGCGTCCCGGTCCTGGCCGGGCGGCGGCGAGCTGTGCATCGGGGCTCCTGGTCGAGGGCGGGGTCTGGGCGCTGCGAGCGGTACGGGAGGCGACCCGGTAACCGGCCGCCATTCGCAGCGTGACCTGCCGGAACGGCCCGCGCATCGACCGATCGGATGACCCGCCTGTCCTCCATCATGCCCGCGCGGGCGAGCCGTATCGCGGACCGGCGCGGCCCCGGTCCGGCCCGAGGATCGAAGGCAGAGGCGGGAACGCGAAGGCGGTCCCGCAGACCCGAGGAGTTGGAACGTCCATGAAGAAGATGTCCTCCCGTACCCGCGTCCTGACCGGTGCCGTGGCCGTCGCAGCCGTCGGCGCGGCCACCTTCGGCGCCGTCTCTGCGACCGCCGCCGCCCCGGCCGCGTCCGGCAAGGCCGCCCCCGCCTCGGCGAGCGCCGCCGCGAACGGCAAGGACACCCGTCAGGTCGACCGGCTCACCACCGCCGCCGCGACGAAGGCCGCGCAGGCGGCCCTCGACGCCGCGAACCGCGCCGGCCAGCGCGTCACCGTCGCTGTCGTCGACCGGGACGGCAACACCGTCGTCACCCTGCGCGGCGACGGCGCGGGACCGCAGTCGTACGAGTCCGCCGAGCGCAAGGCGTATACCGCCGTGTCCTGGAACGCCCCCACCTCCGAACTCTCCCAGCGCCTCCAGCAGACTCCGCAGCTCAAGGACATCCCCGGCACGCTCTTCCTCGCGGGCGCCGTTCCGGTCACGGCCAAGAGCGGGCCCGTCGCGGCCGTCGGCGTCGCGGGCGCGCCCAGCGGGGACCAGGACGAGCAGTTCGCCCGGGCGGGAGCGGCAACGCTCGGCCATTGAAGGCCGACGGGCGGGAGGACACTCACCCCGGCGCCCGACAGACATGAGACGTGCGGGAAGCCCGAAGCACCGGAGAAGCCGGAGAAGCCGGAGAAGCGGGAAAACCCGGAGAAGCTTTCCGGAGAAGGAGGAGACACCGGCATGGCCGACCTGAACACCAGGCTGCTGGACGCCGCCCACTGCGGCGACGCGGAGCAGGTGACCGCCCTGCTCGACGCGGGCGCGGACATCGAGACCCGCGACGACCAACGGCGCACCCCGCTGCTGCTCGCCGCACTCGCCGACCACCCCGAAGCGGCCCGCAGGCTCGTCGCCGCCGGAGCCAATCCCAACGCGCGGGACTACCGCCAGGACACCCCCTGGCTGGTCACCGGCGTGACCGGCAGCGTCGAGATGATGCGCGCCCTCCTGCCCGCGCACCCCGACCTGACCCTCACCAACCGCTACGGCGGCGTCTCCGTCATCCCCGCCTCCGAACGCGGCCACGTCGCCTACGTCCGCGCCGTCCTCGCCGAGACCGACATCGACGTCAACCACGTCAACCGCCTTGGCTGGACCGCCCTCCTCGAAGCCGTCATCCTCGGCGACGGCGGTCCCGACCACCAGGAAATCGTCCGACTCCTCCTCGCCGCCCACGCTTCCCCCTCCCTCCCCGACGCCGACGGCGTCACCCCTCTCCAGCACGCCGAACGCCGTGGCTTCGACGCCATCGCCCAACAACTCCGCGCCGCGACCTGACACAGGCCCCGGCCCCAGCCCCCTCGCCGGTCCCCGCCCCGCCGGGGCGGGCGACCGGCTGCGGCGAGCCCGCGACCGGTCGCCCAGGGCGAGGCGAGACGCACCCGACGGCCTGTGCGTCCGGGCGGACCGCAGACCGGGGCGACTCCCTGGGGGGGGCCAGGTCGAGGTCCCGGCCCGCCACGACTGCCCCACGCAGTGGCCCGCTGCTTCCGCTGCCCCGCGTCCGACCGGGCTCTATCCGCCGTCCCGCAGGCGCAGGCCCCGCGGAGTGGCGTGGAAGCCCGCGGCTTCCAGGGCACGGCCGAGGGGCGAGGTGAGGGCCGACTCACCATTGGTCCGCTCCACCGTGAGGCGGCCCAGCGCGCCCTCGCGGACGGCCAGCGCCAGCGCGTCCGCGGCGGCCTGGAGACGTATCTCGTCGTCGGGCCACGCCAGCAGCGTCTTGCCGCCGCGCTCGACGTAGAGGGCGGGCTCTCCGTCGATGAGGACGACCAGGGCGCCGGCTTTGCGGCCCGGTTTGTGGGTGACGCCCGCGGGCTGCTCGGGCCAGGGGAGGGCCGCGCCATAGGCGTTCGCGGGGTCGGCGGCGGCGAGCACCACCGTACGGGCGCGGGAGGCGTGCTCCTCCTCGCGGTCGCGCGCCGTGCTCAGGGCGCGCAGCCGGTCAACGGCGCCGTCCATGGCGAATTGGGCCGCCCCCAGTCCCTCCACCACGTAGCCGCGCCGGGCCTGCCCGGTCTCCTCGAAGGCCGCGAGCACCCGGTAGGCCGCGGAGAAGCCGCCCGCGACGCCCTCGGCGGCCACCGCGCCCCGGGTGACCACGCCGTGCCGGTCGAGCAGCGTGTGGGTGAGGGCGTGTGCCCGCAGCGTCGGGTCGGGCTCGGCGGACGGTACGAGGGACCAGCGGCCCGCGGTGGTCGGCGGACCGGAACGGGACGCCGTCGCACGCGGGGTGCGGGTCGCCAGCGAGCTGTACCGACCGCGCGGCACGGCCCGCGGTGCCCGGTGCGCGGTGGAACCCGCCGTGCGGCCCGAGCCGAGGAGCGCCCTGAGCGGCGACAGGGTGTCGTTGGTGAGCCGTCCCGACCAGGCCAGGTCCCAGACGGCGTCGGCCAGTTGGGGATCGGTGGTGTCCTGCCCCGCGGCTCGCACCTGCTCGGCGATCTGCCGGAAGAAGAGACCGTAGCCGCCGGACAGCGCGGCCAGCACCGCCTCGTGCAGCGGGGACAGCTCCAACGGCTGCGGGGCGGGCAGCAGCAGGGGGGCGCTGTCGGCGAGGTAGAGCGACACCCAGCCGTCCTTGCCCGGCAGGGCGCCCGCCCCGGCCCACAGGATCTCGCCGGAGGCCGTCAACTCGTCCAGCATCGCCGGGTTGTAGCCCGTCACCCGGGACGGCAGCACCAGCTTCTCCAGCGCCGACGCGGGTACGGACGCGCCCTGCAACTGCTCCACGGCCCGCACCAGCCCGTCCGGACCGCGCAGGCTGTGCGTGCCCACGTGCTGCCACTGCGGGAGGAAGACGCCGAGCGTGGCGGGCGGCACGGGCTCCAACTCCTGCCGCAGCGCGGCCAGCGAGCGGCGCCGCAACCGCCGCAGCACCGTTGCGTCGCACCACTCCTGGCCCGCGCCGCCCGGCCGGAATTCGCCCTGCACCGTACGGCCCGCCGCCGTCAGCCGTTGCAGCGTCCCGTCCGCCACCGCTGCGCCCAGGCCGAATCTCCCGGCCGCCTCCTTGGTCGTGAACGGCCCGTGCGTGCGCGCGTACCGGGCGAGCAGATCCCCCAGCGGGTCCTTCACCGGCTCGGTGAACGCCACCGGCACGCCCACCGGCAGCGCCGTACCGAGCGCGTCCCGCAACCGCCCCGCGTCCTCGACCGCCGCCCAGTGCTCCGCCCCGGCGATCCGCACCCGGATCGCCCGCCTTGCCGTCTCCAGCTCCTCCGCCCACCCCGGCTCCGCGCCCCGCGCGGCCAACTCCGCGCCGGTCAGCGGTCCGAGCACCCGCAGCAGATCCGCGACCCCCTCGGCGCTCTTCACCCGCCGGTCCTCGGTCATCCACTGCAATTCGGAGTCCAACTCGGCCAGGACATCGGCGTCCAGCAACTCGCGCAGCTCCGCCTGGCCCAGCAGCTCCGCCAGCAGCCGCGAGTCCAGCGACAGCGCCGCGGCCCGCCGCTCCGCCAGCGGCGAGTCGCCCTCGTAGAGGAACTGCGCCACATAGCCGAACAGCAGCGAGCGGGCGAAGGGCGAGGGCTCGGGTGTGGTCACCTCGACCAGCCGCACCCTGCGGGCCTCGATGTCGCCCATCAGCTCCACCAGACCCGGCACGTCGAAGACGTCCTGAAGGCATTCGCGGACCGCCTCGAGGACGATCGGGAAGGAGCCGAACTCCGAGGCGACCTGGAGCAGTTGCGAGGCGCGCTGGCGCTGCTGCCACAGCGGGGTGCGCTTTCCGGGGTCGCGGCGCGGCAACAGCAGGGCGCGGGCGGCGCACTCGCGGAACCGGGAGGCGAACAGGGCCGAGCCGCCCACCTGATCGGTGACGAGCTGTTCGACCTCGCCCTTGTCGAAGGCGACATCCGCCGCGCCCACCGGCGACTGCTCGGGGTCGAACTCCGCTCCGCGCAGCACGGGATCGGAGTCCAGCAGGTCCAGGCCCATCAAGTCGGCGTCCGGCAGCCGCAGCACGATCCCGTCGTCGGCGTGCATCGCCTGGGCGTCCAGGCCGTAGCGCTCCTGGAGCCGCGCGCCGAGCGCCAGCGCCCACGGCGCGTGCACCTGCGCGCCGAAGGGGGAGTGGATGACGACCCGCCAGTCGCCCAACTCGTCGCGGAACCGCTCGACCACGATCGTCCGGTCGTCCGGCACATGACCGCACGCCTGCCGCTGCTCGGCCAGATACGACAGCACATTGTCCGTCGCCCAGGTGTCGAGACCGGCCGCCGTCAGCCGCTCCCTGGCCCGCTCCGGTGCCAGCGCGCCCACCTCGCGCAGGAACGCGCCCAGCGCACGGCCGAGTTCGAGCGGGCGGCCGAGTTGGTCGCCCTTCCAGAACGGCAGCCGTCCCGGCACTCCCGGCGCGGGCGAGACCAGGACCCGGTCGCGAGTGATGTCCTCGATGCGCCACGAGGTGGTGCCCAGGGTGAAGACGTCCCCGACCCGGGACTCGTACACCATCTCCTCGTCCAGTTCCCCGACCCGGCCGCCGCCCTTCTTCGGGTCGGAGCCCGCCAGGAACACCCCGAACAGCCCGCGGTCGGGGATCGTGCCGCCGGAGGTGACGGCGAGCCGCTGGGTGCCGGGGCGTCCGGTCACCGTGTTCGCCACCCGGTCCCACACCAGGCGCGGGCGCAGTTCGGCGAAGGCGTCCGAGGGGTAGCGCCCGGCCAGCATGTCGAGGACCGCGATGTAGGCGGAGTGGGGCAGCGCCGAGAACGGCGCCGCACGCCGCACCAGGGCCAGCAGGTCGTCCACGTCCCAGGTGTCGAGCGCGGTCATCGCCACGATCTGCTGGGCCAGCACGTCCAGCGGATTCGCGGGCACCCGCAGCGACTCGATCGCGCCCTGCCGCATCCGCTCGGTCACCACGGCGGACTGCACCAGGTCACCGCGGTACTTGGGGAAGACCACCCCGGTGGAGACCGCTCCCACCTGGTGCCCCGCGCGCCCGACCCGTTGCAGACCGGAGGCGACCGAGGGCGGCGACTCCACCTGCACCACCAGATCGACCGCGCCCATGTCGATCCCCAGCTCAAGGCTGGAGGTCGCGACGACCGCCGGCAGCCGCCCCGCCTTCAGGTCCTCTTCCACCAGGGCCCGCTGCTCCTTGGACACCGAGCCGTGGTGTGCCCTGGCCAGCACCGGCGGCGTGCCCTTGGCGGCACCGGACTGGGCCATGATCTCGGCGGGGGAGTGCGCCTCGGGCAGCGCCTCGCCCTCGGCCCGCTCGTAGGCGATCTCATTGAGCCGGTTGCACAGCCGCTCCGCCAGACGGCGCGAATTGGCGAAGACGATCGTGGAGCGGTGCGCCTGCACCAGGTCGGCGATCCGCTCCTCCACATGCGGCCAGATCGAGGCCCGCTCGGCGGGACCCGCCGCCGGCCCGGTGTGCTCGGCCACCGGGGAGCCGCCCAGCTCGCCCAGATCCTCCACCGGCACGACCACCGACAGGTCGAACCGCTTCTGCGACGGCGGCTGGACGATCGTCACCTTGCGGCGCGGCGACAGATAGCGGGCGATCTCGTCCACCGGCCGCACGGTCGCCGACAGCCCGATCCGGCGGGCGGGCCGGTCAAGGAACTCGTCCAGCCGCTCCAGGGAGAGCGCCAGATGCGCCCCGCGCTTGGTGCCCGCGACCGCGTGCACCTCGTCCAGGATCACCGTCTCGACCCCGCTCAGCGCCTCCCGCGCGGCGGAGGTGAGCATCAGGAACAGCGATTCGGGGGTGGTGATCAAAATGTCCGGCGGTCTGGTCACCAGCGCCCGCCGCTCCGCCGGAGGCGTGTCGCCCGAGCGGATGCCGACCCGGACCTCGGGCTCCGGCAGTCCCAGCCGTACCGACTCCTGCCGCAGCCCGGCGAGCGGGCTGCGCAGATTTCGCTCGACGTCCACCGCGAGCGCCTTCAGCGGCGACACGTACAGCACCCGGCACCTGCGGCGGGCCTCGGCGGGCGGCGGGGTGCTGGCCAGCCGGTCCAGGGCGGCGAGGAAGGCCGCCAGCGTCTTGCCGGAGCCGGTCGGCGCGACGACCAGCACGTCGGAGCCCTCGGCGATGGCCGACCACGCCCCGGCCTGGGCGTCGGTGGGCTCGCTGAACGCCCCCGTGAACCACGCGCGGGTGGCCGGGGAGAACGCGTCGAGACTGCTGCGACTGGACATGGCATCCATCCTGCCTCGCCGCACCGACACCGCGCGGCGGCCGGCCCCTCAGCCTGTGGATAACTCGCTGGACGCCCCGGCCCGCCACCGGTCCACAATGGCCGTGTGACGGTGCGAGAGCAGGCCAGGTACTGGGAACACCCCGGACTGCCCGGAGTCGACCTGCTGCGTGCCCGCTATGTCCGGCACACCTTCACCCGGCACGCCCACGACAGCTACGTGATCGCGGCGGTCACCGGAGGCGTCGAGGGCATCGGGCTGCCCGGCGGAGCCGAGCGGGCGGGCGCGGGCGGAGTCGTCCTGATCAACCCTGAGACCCCGCACACCGCCTACGCGGGCGTCGAGGAGGGCTGGAGCTACCGGGTCCTCTACCCCTCGCCCGCCGTGGTCGCCGCCGTCGCCGCGGAGACCACGGCGCTGCGCGGCACCCCTTCCTTCAACGCCTCGGTGCTCGACGACCCCGTGACCGCCCGCATGATCGCCGACGTCCACCGCGCCGCCGAAGGGGACAACGCGCTCGCCGCCGACACGCAGCTGCGCCTCGTCGTCGCCCGGATGCTCGCACGCCACGCGAACTCCGCAGCCCTCGGACCCGCGCCCGTCGCGGGCGCGGGCGTCGCGGCCCGCGCCCGCGACCTGCTGGCCACCCGCCTGGCGGCCCCGCCGAGCCTGGAGGAACTGGCCCGTGAGGTCGGCACCGGCCCCTTCGCCCTGCTGCGCGCCTTCAAGGCCGCCTACGGGCTGCCGCCGCACGCCTGGCTGACCAGCGAAAGGGTCAGGGCCGCCCGCCGCCTGCTCGACACAGGCGTCAGCCCGGCCGACACGGCCGCCGCCGTCGGCTTCACCGACCAGCCCCACCTCAACCGGCACTTCGCCCGGATCGTCGGCGTCCCGCCCGGTGCCTACCAACGCGAGCGCAAGAACGTACAAGACCCGCCGTCCCGCCGTCCCTAGCCTCATGCGGGTGACGGGACATCCGATAGCCACAGAACCCGCGGAATCCGCCGACCGCAGAGAATCCACCGGGCCGGCGGACCGGCAGCCACGCTCCGCGCGCGCCCAGGTCGTCCGCGACGCCCTCGGGGTGGGCGTCGCCGTCGGGCTCTCCGGCTTCGCCTTCGGCGTGACCTCCGCCGGAGCCGGGCTCGCACTCGCCCAGACCTGCGCCCTGTCCCTGCTGGTGTTCACCGGAGCGTCGCAATTCGCCCTGGTCAGCGCCCTGGGAGCGGGCGGCAACCCCTTCGCGGCAGCCGCGGGAGCCTTCTTCCTCGGCACCCGCAACGCCTTCTACGGGCTCCGGCTCTCCCAGCTCCTCCGCCTGCCCGCCGCGATACGGCCGCTGGCCGCGCAGTGGGTCATCGACGAGACCTCCGCGGTCGCGCTGGCGCAGAAGGACCGCGCCTCCGCGCGGCTGGGCTTCACCGTCACCGGAGGCAGCCTCTACGCCCTGTGGAATCTGACCACCCTCATCGGCGCCCTGGGCGCCTCGGCGCTCGGCGACCCCGCTTCCTGGGGGCTGGACGCGGCAGGCCCCGCCGTCTTCCTCGCGCTCCTCGCCCCCATGGTCAAGGGGCGCGCCGAACGGGCGGTCGCCGCGGTCGCCGTCCTCCTCGGCCTTGTCTGCCTGCCACTCCTGCCTGCCGGAGTCCCGGTCCTGGTCGCCGCCCTGGCAGCGCCCCTCGTCCTGGCCGTCACCCGCGCGAAGCGCACCGGAAAGGACGCGTCAGGAACCGTACGGAAGCCGGAACGGGCACCAGCACAGGCACCAGCAAAGGCACCAACAAAGGCACCAGCACGGGCATCGGCATCGGCACCGGCACGCGAAGAGGGAGAGACAGCGGAATGAGCACAGGAGCGAGTACCTGGATCGCCGTCATCGTGACGGCCCTCGGCTGCTACGCGGTCAAACTGCTGGGCCTGTCCGTACCGGCGGGATTGCTGGAACGCCCCGTGGTCAAGCGCCTCGCCGCGCTCGTGCCCATCGCGCTTCTCGCCGCGCTCACCGCCCTCCAGACCTTCGGCACCAGCGGACTGCGGCTGGCCGTGGACGCGCGCTCGGCCGGGCTCGCGGCAGCGGCCGTCGCCCTCCTGCTGCGGGCGCCCTTCCTCGTGGTGGTGGCCGCGGCCGTCGTCGTGACCGCGGCCGTACGGGCCGTCTCCGGCATGTGAGCCACGGGCCGGTCCTCCGCGACATCCGGTGCCCGGTCACCGGCGTAAGGACCGGGCACCTGGATCAGCGCCCCTTACCCGCGCGGCCTCGCCGTCAGCCCAGACGGCCGTACGCGCGCAGCGTCCGCAGCGCCTCGATCGTCACCATGGGCCGCCCTTCGAGGGCGGAGCCCGGCGCCCACTCGCGCCAGGTGATCGGCCAGCCGCCGTCGTCGCCCTGCTGCCCCGCGAGATGGTCCAGCGACCGTTCCATCTCGGTGTCGGTGAACCACGACCGGGCGGCCGAGTCGGGGGAGGGCGCGAAGTCGTGGGCGAAGTGGTGTTCGCCCGGCGCGTATCCGGTCGGCGGCGCGACCCGCCCGGCGCGCTCGGGCTCCAGCAGCGCCAGACCCTGCTCTCGCACCAGTCGTCCCAGCCGCTCCACCGCGCCCTGCGCACGCGGCCGGTCCTGCGCCGAGGCCAGGAACGCCAGCGAGGCCAGCACCTTATAGGGATGCGTCCGGTCCAGGGCGTCGATCGCCGCCCAGCAGAAGTCCGTCGACCTGAACAGCCACGCGTGCCACACCTCGTTGCGCCGCAGCAGCCCCACCACGGGCCCGGTGGCGAGCAGGTCACCGGGCGGGTCGTCGGAGATCCGCATCCAGGGCGCGTACGGATAGCCGCGCAAGGACGCGTCGACCGCGGGCAGCGCGCCCTCCGCCGTCGAGCACGCCGTCAGATAGCGGCAGATGCGCTCGGCCCTGCCGCCCCTGCACCGGTCGATCTCGTCCAGCACCCGCAGCGCGTACGCCACGTGCAGCGGCTGGCTCACCGGGCCGCGCAGGTCGGGCTCCAGCGCGTGGCCGTATCCGGCGTCGTCATTGCGGTACGCGTCGAGCGCGGTCTCGACCGCGTCGCCGTCGCCGTCGAGGAAGTGGAAGGCGAACCTGCGCTGCTCGAGCACACGGGCGGTGAGCCACACGAACTGCTCGGCGCGACCTAGCGGAGTTGCTGGCATGCGCGCACCCTAGGGCGTGCGCGGCGGCCTGAACACGGCTGAGCCGAGGAGCCACCCGGCTGTGTGACGGTACGCGTGCGGGCGCGGGATACTGGCAGTCATGCGGTTGACGATTTTCTGGGAGCGGATGCGCGCGCACTTCGGCGACGCGTACGCCGATTCCTTCGCGCGGGACCATGTGATGGCCGAATTGGGCGGCCGTACGGTGTATCAGGCGCTGGACGACGGCTGGGAGGCCAAGGACGTCTGGCGCGCGGTGTGCGCCTCGATGGACGTGCCCGCCGCCAAGCGCTGACGCGGCGTCGCGAGCGGAGCGACGGATTCAGGAGCGGCCCGACACCCCCGGCGGGTCGCTTGACATCAAATTCGAACATCCATTCTTATGGCTTGTGCCGGGTGGATTTCCGTGGTGACGAAGCGTGTTTCCGCCGGAGTTATCCACAGCACGGGGCGACGGCCGGGCGCGTTGTCAGTGCCAGGCGCTAGCGTCGTGGACGTGAAGCGATCGAACCAGACATCCCGGGTGGAGCCCATGGCAGGAAACGACCGCGAGAAGGCGCTCGACGCCGCGCTCGCGCAGATTGAACGGCAGTTCGGCAAGGGCGCGGTCATGCGCCTGGGCGACCGGCCGAACGAACCCATCGAAGTCATCCCCACCGGATCGACCGCTCTTGACGTGGCACTCGGCGTCGGCGGCCTGCCGCGCGGCCGAGTGGTGGAGGTCTACGGCCCGGAGTCCTCCGGTAAGACGACCCTCACCCTGCACGCGGTGGCCAACGCCCAGCGGGCGGGCGGCACGGTGGCGTTCGTGGACGCCGAGCACGCGCTGGACCCCGACTACGCCAAGGCGCTCGGCGTCGACACGGACAATCTGATCCTGTCCCAGCCGGACACCGGCGAGCAGGCGCTGGAGATCGTGGACATGCTGGTCCGCTCCGGCGCTCTCGACCTCATCGTGGTCGACTCCGTGGCAGCCCTCGTGCCACGGGCCGAGATCGAGGGCGAGATGGGCGACTCGCACGTGGGTCTCCAGGCCCGCCTGATGAGCCAGGCCCTGCGCAAGATCACCAGCGCGCTCAACCAGACCAAGACCACCTGCATCTTCATCAACCAGCTCCGCGAGAAGATCGGTGTGATGTTCGGCTCGCCGGAGACCACCACCGGTGGCCGCGCGCTGAAGTTCTACGCCTCCGTCCGGCTCGACATCCGCCGGATCGAGACCCTCAAGGACGGCACCGAGGCGGTCGGCAACCGTACCCGCGTCAAGGTCGTCAAGAACAAGGTCGCGCCGCCCTTCAAGCAGGCCGAGTTCGACATCCTCTACGGCCACGGCATCAGCCGTGAGGGCGGCCTGATCGACATGGGCGTCGAGCACGGCTTCGTCCGCAAGTCCGGCGCCTGGTACACGTACGAGGGCGACCAGCTCGGTCAGGGCAAGGAAAACGCGCGCAATTTCCTGAAGGACAACCCCGACCTGTCGGACGAGATCGAGAAGAAGATCAAGGAGAAGCTCGGCGTCGGCGTGCCGAAGGTCGAGGCGCCGGGCGCACAGCCCGGGGCGGACGCGGCAGGACCCGCGGCCGTGGCCAAGACCGACGCGCCCAAGGCCGAGGTCCCCGCGCCCAAGGGCGCGAAGGCGACCAAGGCGACCGCCGCCAAGGCCTGACGCCGTGGCGCGCAGGTCCCCTGAGCGCGGCGGCTCTTCCGAGTCGAGGGCCTCGCGAGAGCCGCCGCTCGATCCCGAGGAGCAGGCGCGGGCGCTGTGCCTGCGCCTGCTCACCGGGACGCCCCGCACCCGCCGGCAGCTCGCCGACGCCCTGCGCAAGCACGAGATCCCGGACGAGGTCGCCGAGCACGTCCTGGAACGCTTCCAGGACGTGGGGCTGATCGACGACCAGGCGTTCGCCAACTCCTGGGTGGAGTCCCGGCACCGCGGCCGGGGTCTCGCCCGCCGTGCCCTCGCGCAGGAGCTCCGCCACCGCGGAGTGGACGCGGAGCTGGTGAACGAAGCGGTCGGACTGCTCGACCACGACCAGGAGGAGCAGACCGCCCGCGAGCTGGTACGCCGCAGGCTGCCGGGCACCCGCGGGCTGGACCGCGACAAGCGGATCCGCCGCGTCGCGGGCATGCTCGCGCGCAAGGGCTACTCCGAGGGCCTGGCCCTCCGGGTGGTGCGGGAAGCGCTCGCCGCCGAGGGCGTCGAGGAGGAGCTCGAAGAGGAGCCGTGGGAGTGACGGCGGCGAGGACGGCGGAATCCTGGAAGGCGAGGGAGTACGAAGGCCCCGCCACCGGACGTCGCCCTGCCGCCAGGGCCTCCGAAAACCGCCCCGCCGTCCGGCACCGGGACCATCCGCCAAGGGAGACGGTGCCGGTGACGGCAGCCCCGGCGGGCTGACGGTGACCGTCCGGCAGTGCGTGCCCGGCCCGGCTGCTACCGGGTGTGCCCGCTGACCCGCGTGCCCGCCGCGCCGCCGGGCCCGCCGCCTTCACCGTCACCGTCGTCGGAGTCCGGCTCCGTACCTTCGCTGCCCGCCGGCACCGGCGGACCGCCGCGGGCCAGGTCGGCGTACGAGTACAGCTCCGCGGGGCGGCAGCCCACCATCGCCGTGACCAGGCGCCCGTCCGGCCGGATCAGCAGCACACTGTGCGCGGTCGCCCCCGGATACGTCTCGGCGACGACCAACTCCGCGCGGGTCGGCAGCGCGGCGACCGCGGAGGCGAGCCGGGGCATGAGCCCGGCGGTCAGCCAGTGACGGCTGTCCCACACCCCCGTACCCGGCGCGATCAGCACCACGATCAACCCCCGGCCGAGCCGGTCCCGCAGCCGTCCGACGGTGCCGTCGAGCGCGGTCACCGACACATCGGTCACCGCACCGCCCGGCGGCGTGTCGCACCCGGCGACCAGCGGCGACGGCCCGGACTTGCCGCCACCGGAGCGCGGCGCGGGCAGCGCGAGCGGCGAGCGCCCGTAGACCGAGGACGCGGCGGCGGACCCCCGGCCGAGATGGCTGTCGGTCAGCAACTCCGCCTGGCCGCGCGCCGAGCCCGACAGCACCGCGTGGCGTACCGTCTGCCACGGGCCACTGGCCCGCAGCAGCGGAAGCGCCTGGTCGGTGGCGCGCAACCGGGCGCCGACCGCCCCGCGCCGCTCCGCCTCGTAGCTGTTCAGCAGTATCTTCGACGCGCCGTCGTGCCAGGCCAGCGAGAGCTTCCAGGACAGATTCTCCGCGTCCCGCAGCCCCTCCTCGACGCTCTGCGCGCCGAGCGCGCCCATCAGGTGTGCGGCGTCCCCCGCGAGGAAGACCCGCCCCCTGCGCCAGCGCCTGGCCAGCCGCTGGTGCACCGGATAGTCGGCCGAGCCGACGAGTTCGTACGGGACGACGCTGCCGCACCAGGCGGTGAGCGTGGACCGCAGCCGTTCCACCAACGCGTCGGACGTGAGCAGCCGTCCCTGCGGGGGCAGCAGCCAGTCCAGCCGCCACAGGCCGTCCGGCAACGGACGGGCCGTCACCTCCTGGCCCGCGGGCGCCCCCGGCGGGTCGCGGTGCAGCAACGCCACACCCGGTTCGGGGAGTTCCGCGCGGATCACCGCCACCGCGTGCCGGTCGACGGCGGTGCGGCCGGGGAAACGTACGCCCGTCAGCTTGCGGACCGTCGAACGGGGACCGTCGCAGCCGACCAGGAAACTGCCGCGCCACCAGGTGTCGTGCGACCCGCGGGTGTGCACGGTGATCCCGAGACCGTCCTGCTCGAAGGCGTCCACCCGGCAGCCCGGCACGATCCGCACCGACCCGCAGGCGAGCAGCGCGTCGCGCAGGCCGCGCTCCAATTGGTGCTGCGCGATGTGCGTGGGGGAGTCCTGCGGTCCGAATTCGACGCGCAGCACTTCCGTACGACGGCGCAATGTGCGCCAGGCCGACCAGGAGGCTCCGTCGCCGCGGACACCGGCGTAGCCGAGCCGTTCGACGAACGCGACCGTGTCGGGGCCGAGGACCGCGGTGCGTGGGCGCCGTAACCCGTCGGCATCCGTCAGTGCCTCCGCCTCGTCGAGGACGATGACGGGGACGTCGCGGCGGGCCAGAGCGAGGGCGAGGGCCAGGCCCACGGGACCCGCCCCCGCGACGATCACCGGGTCCATGGAGAGGCCCCCGGAAGAAGTGCGGTCACAAAGCGTATGCAACCCACTGCGCCTTCCCACGTCAAGCGACGGTCCCGCCTCGGCGCGGTGCGCCGCTCCACGCGCCCTCCGTGCCCCGTGCGCGCCCTCGGGCACCTCCGGTGCGTACCGGGTCGGTAACGGTCCACCGCGCGAGCCGGTAGGGCCTTGACGCACCCCGTGCCGATCGGCGTGGATTCGGTCCACAGGTACCGCTACCGCACACGAACAACACGATCAGCCGAAATGATCATAAGACCGGATGAACAGGGAGGTTGACGATGCGACTGCTCCTCGTGGAGGACGACGACAGGGTCGCCTCCGCCCTCTCCGCGGTCCTCGGCAAGCACGGCTTCGACGTGCGGCACGCCCGCAGCGGCGAGGAGGCGATCCAGGCGCTGCTGCCCGGCGACGGCCCCGCGTACGACTGTGTCCTGCTCGATTTGGGGCTGCCCGACCAGGACGGTTTTGAGGTGTGCAGCCGGATACGCCGTCGTACCGCGACCCCGGTGATCATGGTGACCGCGCGGGCCGACGTACGCTCCCGGATCCACGGCCTCAACCTGGGCGCGGACGACTACGTGGTGAAGCCGTACGACACGGGCGAGCTGCTGGCGCGGATCCACGCCGTGAGCCGCCGCCCGCCGCTGAACGCGCAAGGCGCCGCCGGGCCGACGGCCACCGGCGCGACCGTCGCGGGCACCGGAGTGCTGGCCGCCGCGCGGACCGGCGAGACCGGCCCGCAGGAGAGCGCCAAACTGCTGCTCGGCACGGTCACCATCGAACTGTCCACCCGCCGCGTCACCGTGGAGGGCGATCTGATCGCCCTCACCCGCAAGGAGTTCGACCTGCTGTCGCTGCTCGCCAAACGGCCGGGTGTCGTCTTCCGCAGGGAGCAGATCATCAGCGAGGTGTGGCGCACCGCGTGGGAGGGTACGGGTCGCACCCTTGAGGTCCATGTGGCGTCCCTGCGCTCCAAACTGCGGACCCCGGCGATGATCGAGACGGTGCGCGGGGTCGGATACCGGCTCGTCGTCCCCGTCGGCTGACCCGTCGAGGCCACCACCTTGCGCTCCCGCCTGCTCCCGCTGCTCATCGTGCTGATGGCCGGTGTCCTGCTGGCCCTCGGCTTCCCGCTGGCCGCCAGCCAGGCCGCGTCCCAGCAGCAGCGCGTCGTGGTCGACCGCATCGACGACACCACGCGCTTCGCGGCGCTCGCGCAGTACGTCACCGCGCGGGACGAACAGACCGCCGTGGACAGCGCCGACGACGAGCGGCTGCACACCCTGCGCACCGAACTCACCCGCTACAAAGAGCTGTACGGCATCGACGCCGGAGTCTTCTACCGCGACCGCACCGCGATGGCGGCCGCGCCCGGCGACTGGAAGGTGCCGGACGAGGGCGAGCTGTTCGACGCCTACAACTCGGCGCTGCTCGGCCGCCGCACCCACGACCCCCGCCAGGTGTGGCCGTGGCAGACCCGCAAACTCGCCATCGCCTCGCCGATCGTCCGGGACGGGGACGTCGTCGCCGTCGTCGTGACCGATTCGCCGACCGGCGCGCTGCGCTCCCGCATCCTGCACGGCTGGCTGCTGCTGGCGGCCGGGGAGCTGGCGGCGATGGCCATCGCCGTGCTCTTCGCCGTCCGCCTGACCGCCTGGGTGCTGCTTCCGGTCGCCACCTTGGACCGCGTCACCCACGACATCGCGACCGGCCGGATGAAGTCGCGTGTCGGAACGGCGGGCGGCCCGCCGGAACTCCGCCGCCTGGTCCGTTCGTTCAACGAGATGGCCGACAACGTCGAGGAAGTCCTCGACCAGCAGCGGGCCTTCGTGGCGGACGCGTCGCATCAGTTGCGCAATCCGCTCGCCGCACTGCTGCTGCGGATCGAATTGCTCGGCCTGGAACTGCCCGACGGCCACGACGAGGCCGAGGCGGTGAAGGAGGAGGGGCACCGGCTCGCCCAGGTGCTTGACGACCTGCTGGGCCTGGCGCTCGCCGAACGCTCCGGCAGTCATCTGGCCGTCACCGATCTCGCCGCGCTCGCCCGTACCCGCTCGGCGGCCTGGAGACCCGTCGCCGACCAGGCGGGAATCTCCGTGGAGTTCACGGTGGAGGGGGAGGACTCGGAGGACCGAGGAGGTGAGAGCGCGGGGGAGCGGGCGGGCGAGAGCCCGGGGGAGCGGGCGGCGCTCAAGGTGACCGGGTGGGCCGACGCGGTCGCGCTGTCCAGCGCCTTGGACGCGGTGATCGACAACGCGATCAAATTCACCCCGCGCGGCGAGGCCGTCCATGTGCGCGTGGCGGCGGACGACCAGCGCACCGCGATCTCCGTCGCCGACAGCGGCCCCGGTCTGACGGACGAGGAACTCGCCAGGATCGGCGATCGTTTCTGGCGCAGCGCCCGCCACCAGAATGTGCACGGCTCCGGCCTCGGCCTGTCCATCGCCCGCGCTCTGCTGAGCCAGGGCGGCGGCGCCATCAGTTACGGGCGGCGCGACCCGCACGGCCTGGAGGTCATCCTGACGGTGCCGAGGACGGCGCCGGTCGGGGTGTGACCGTCCGGTTGTCGGATCGTACGACCGTCTGATCATGACCACGGAGTGCGCGGCGGGGTGAGCGCGCGGCGCGGCCGAGGTCGCGGCGGAGCACCCGCTACGGCTTCACCGACCGGTAGTACCGCTCCGCGCCGACGTGCAGCGGCAGCGGATCGGTGAACACCGCGGTCCGCAGGTCCACCAATTGCGCGGCGTGCACCTCCTTGCCGATCGCGTCCCGGCTGTCGATCACCGCACGGGTGAGCCGTTCGACCAGGCCGGTGTTCGCGCGGTCCGTGGTGACCAGCAGATTGGCGACGGCGATGGTGGCGATCGCCTGCCCCTTCTGCGCCTGCGGATACGCGTCGGCGGGCATCACGGCCTGCCGGTAGTACGCCATCTGCGGTCCCATGGAATGCAGCTTCGCCACCAGGTCGCCGAGTTGGACGAGCTTGATGCCCGGCGAGGAGTGCGCCATCTCGGCCACGGCGGCGGTCGGCAGCCCGCCCGACCAGAAGAACGCGTCCAGCTGCTTGTCGCGCAGCATCGCGGGCGCCTGGTCGATGCCGACCGGTATCGCGTCCACATCCTTGGTGATGTCCAGGCCCGCCGCCGCGAACAGCCGCCTGGTGATCAGATTGACCCCGGAGTCCGCCTGGCCGACCCCGACCCGCAGCCCGCGCAGATCGCGCGCGGACCGCACCGTGGAATCGCTCGGTACGACAAGCTGCATGTAGTCGTCGTAGAGCCGGGCGCAGGCGCGCAACTGGTCCTTGCCGGGACCGTCGTAATCGGCGACGGCGTCGGCCGCGGCGATGGTGAAGTCCGCCCGTCCTGACGCCACCCGCTTGATGTTGTCGACCGAGCCCTCGGTGTGCACGAGATTGACCCGCACTCCCGGCAGCGCGGTGTGCAAATCGCCCTTGAGGAGCAGCCCGTACTTCTCGTACACCCCGTTGGCGACCCCGGTGGCCAGCGACATCGGCGCCCGCGGATACGAAGGCCCCGCGTTCGGCAGCAGCCACCACAGCAGGAGGGCGAGCACGGAGACCCCGGCCAGCAGCGCCTGGAGCACGCGCCGCCGCCTGCCCAGCGCGGCATCGCGCAGGCGTACGACGGGGCGGGGGAGGTCCATGCATGGGGATCCTGCCAGCCGGGCGGGAATCGGGGAAGGGCGGTCGGCGGCGGCCGGTCCCGGGAAGGCGGGGGCGCCGGGCCCCGGCGACCACGTACTCTGGGTGATTGTTATGAGCGCGCGTACTTACGAGGTCCGCACCTACGGGTGCCAGATGAACGTCCACGACTCCGAGCGGCTGTCCGGCCTTCTGGAGGACGCGGGGTATGTCCGCGCGCCTTCCGACGCCGACGGCGCGGATGTCGTCGTCTTCAACACCTGCGCGGTGCGGGAGAACGCCGACAACCGGCTGTACGGCAACCTCGGCCAGCTCGTACCGAAGAAGGCCGCCAGGCCCGGCATGCAGATCGCCGTCGGCGGCTGCCTGGCGCAGAAGGACCGCGACACCATCGTGAAGCGGGCCCCCTGGGTCGACGTCGTCTTCGGCACCCACAACATCGGGCAGCTCCCGGTGCTGTTGGAGCGGGCCAGGATCGCCGAAGAGGCCCAGGTCGAGATCGTCGAGTCGCTGGAGACCTTCCCCTCGACGCTGCCCTCGCGCCGCGAGTCCGCGTACGCCGCCTGGGTCGCGGTCTCCGTCGGCTGCAACAACACCTGCACCTTCTGCATCGTCCCCGCCCTGCGCGGCAAGGAGAAGGACCGCAGGCCCGGCGACGTGCTCGCCGAGGTCGAGGCCCTGGTCTCCGAGGGAGTCGTCGAGGTCACCCTGCTCGGCCAGAACGTGAACGCGTACGGCTCCGACATCGGCGACCGCGAGGCGTTCGGCAAGCTGCTGCGCGCCGCGGGCACCATCGACGGCCTGGAGCGGATCCGCTTCACCTCGCCGCACCCGCGCGACTTCACCGACGACGTCATCGCCGCCATGGCCGAGACGCCCAATGTGATGCACCAGCTCCACATGCCGCTCCAGTCCGGCTCCGACACGGTGCTGAAGGCGATGCGCCGGTCGTACCGGCAGGATCGTTACCTCGGGATCATCGAGAAGGTGCGCGCCGCGATGCCGGACGCCGCCATCACCACCGACATCATCGTGGGCTTTCCCGGCGAGACCGAGGAGGACTTCGAGCAGACCCTGCACGTGGTGCGCGAGGCGCGCTTCGCGCAGGCATTCACCTTCCAGTACTCCAAGCGGCCCGGCACCCCCGCCGCCGAGATGGACGGCCAGATCCCGAAGGCCGTCGTCCAGCAGCGGTACGAGCGGCTGGTCGCGCTCCAGGAGGAGATCTCCTGGGAGGAGAACAAAAAGCAGGTCGGCCGCACCATCGAGGTGCTGGTCGCCGAGGGCGAGGGCCGCAAGGACGACGCCACCCGGCGGCTGTCCGGCCGCGCGCCCGACAACCGCCTCGTGCACTTCGAGCGCCCGGACGAGCCGGTCAGGCCCGGAGACATGGTGACCGTCGAGATCACCTACGCCGCGCCGCACCATCTGCTCGCGGAGAAGCCCGCCGCCGCCGTACGCCGTACGCGGGCGGGCGACGCGTGGGAGCGGCGCAACGCGGCCCCGGCCGCGACCGGCACGGGCGTGATGCTGGGCCTGCCGACGATCGGCGCGCCCGCCGTGACGGAGCCGGTGTCGCTGGGCGGATGCAGCGTCCAGTGACGCGCGCGGTCCCGGACACCGGTGCGCGGCCGAACGTGCCGACGCCGTTGTCCGGCGACGGCCGTCTATCCGCGAGGCCGCGCCGGTAAGGTTTCGATCATGCTGGTCGCCGCTGCCGTCTGTCCCTGCCCGCCGCTGCTGGTCCCGGAGGTGGCGGCAGGCGCCGCACCCGAACTCGACGCTCTGCGGGCCTCCTGCGCCGACGCCATCGGCGTCCTGGCCGCTTCCCGGCCCGACCGGCTGGTCGTGATCGGTCCGGCGGACCGGCCGCACCGCGGTGCTTTCGCCGAGGGCTCCACGGGCTCTTTCCGGCCGTTCGGTGTCGCGCTGGAGGTCCGCCTCGGATCGGAACCCGGCGCGGAGGCCGACGTCATGGCCGAGCCCGCTGCTGAGGCCGCCGCTGAGCCCGCACGCACATTGCCGCCTTCGCTCGCCGTGGCCGCCTGGCTGCTGCGCGGCTGGCACGCCGCACCCGTCGAGGGCCTGGGGGTCGGCGAGCAACTGGAACAGCCGCGCTGCGCCGCCGCGGGCCGCGCTGTCGCCGAGGCCGCGGGACGCGTCGCCCTGCTCGTGATGGGGGACGGCAGCGCCTGCCGTACGGTCAAGGCGCCCGGCTACCTGGACGAGCGCGCCGAGCCCTTCGACGTGGCCGTGACCGCGGCCCTGGCGGCGGCCGACACCGACGCGCTCACCGCGCTGGACGCGGGGTTGGCCGATGCGCTGAAGGTGTCCGGCCGGGCGCCGTGGCAGGTGCTCGCGGGCGCGGCACAGGGCGCGGGCCTGGCGGGGGAGCTGCTGTACGAGGCGGCGCCATACGGCGTGGGCTACGCCGTGGCGACCTGGACCTGAGCCGGAGGGCTACGCGGATACCTGACCCGGAGCCCCCGCCCGGACGCGCGACTCGGACGTCCTACGGCAGGGCGCCGCGCGAGCGCTCAGACGGTCGCGTCGCCGTCCTTGCCGCTCTTGTCCTTGAGGTTGCCCAAGGCGCCCTTGGCCTTGTCCACCCCGGTGCCGATCTTGTCGCTGTACTTGCCGCCGGTCTTGGAGTCGACGGTGTGCGCCGCCTTCTCCAGCCCCGACTCGATCTTGCCGCCGTGCTGCTGCGCCAAGTCGCCGGCCTTGCTCTTCGCCAAGCCCAGCTTGTCCTTGAACGTGTCCTTGAGGCCCATGCGGCACCTTCCCAAGCATCGTGAATCCCCCGCCCTGTTTCCGACCATACCTGTGCCCGCCCTGGCCTGCTTCACGCCAATCGATCGAGGTCAGCGGCCAATGTTTGCGAGACTGGCCACGTGAAGAACCGTGTGATCGCCGTCGTCGGCCCGACCGCAGCCGGGAAGTCCGATCTGGGCGTGGCCCTGGCCCGGATCCTGGACGGCGAGGTGATCAACGCCGACTCCATGCAGCTCTACCGCGGTATGGACATCGGCACCGCCAAGCTCAGCCCGGACGAACGCCAGGGCGTGCCGCACCACCTGCTGGACATCTGGGACGTGACACAGGCCGCCAACGTTGCCGACTACCAGCGCCTCGCCCGCGTCGAGATCGACCGGCTGCACGCCGAGGGCCGGGTCCCGGTGCTCGTCGGCGGCTCCGGCCTGTACGTACGCGCCGCGATCGACGCCCTGGAGTTCCCCGGCACGGACGCGGCCGTCCGGGCCCGCCTGGAGGCCGAACTCGACATGCGCGGCTCCGGCGCCCTGCACGCCCGGCTGGCCGCGGTCGACCCCGAGGCCGCCCGCGCCATTCTGCCCAGCAACGGCCGCCGGATCGTCCGCGCCCTCGAAGTCGTGGAGATCACCGGCCACCCCTTCGCCGCCAACCTCCCCGGCCCCGAGGGCGTCTACGACACCGTCCAGATCGGCGTCGACGTCCCCCGGCCCGAACTCGACGAACGCATCGCCCTGCGCGTCGACCGCATGTGGGAGGCCGGTCTGGTCGACGAGGTCCGCGCCCTGGAGGCCGCGGGGCTGCGCGAAGGACGTACGGCCTCCCGCGCGCTCGGCTACCAACAGGTGCTCGCCGCACTGGCCGGTGAGTGCACCGAGGACGAGGCCCGCGCCACGACCGTACGCGCCACCAAGCGCTTCGCACGCCGTCAGGACTCGTGGTTCCGCCGCGACCCGCGTGTGCACTGGCTCACGGCCCGCGGCACGGAACTCGCGCACCAGGCGCTGACGTTGCTCCAAGAAGCGGTTACAGCCTGATCACGTGATGGCATCGGGACGCTCCGGCGTCCCGGACCGGCCGGTCGACCGTGCCATCATCGAGCATCTAGCTACGGTGTCGGAGAATCGGGAGGGCGCGTGGCGATGGAAGCCGGCCCACGCGACACCCCAGCCGGGCGCGACCCCGAGGCGGAAGCCCAGATTCCCCCGGAGTTTCCGCGCAATGGCGCCATCCCCGAGTCGAGGAACACCCTGGAGCCCTTCGAGCCCCTGGACTCCCTCGGCTCCCTGGAAGCGATCGAGCCCCTTCCGCCGATGGAGGAGGGCCAGTCCTTCCGCGAGCTGCGCCCCCAGCGCCGACTGCGGATCTGGCAACTCGCCCCGATCATCGCCCTCGCGGTGAGCGGATCGCTGATGTTCGCCTTCCCCCTCGCCTTCGAATCCGGCGACGCGGGACCTGTCGTCGCCATGCTCGGCCTGCTGCTGTGCTGCTGCTCCGCCGGGTGGGGCCTGATGGCCGCCCGCCGGGTCGGCTACACCTGGCCCGGCCTGCCCGCCCGCGGCTCCGGTGCCCGTGTCGACTGGCGCTACGTGGCCGGATACACCGCGCTGATCGCCCTGCTGGCGGTGCTCGCCGTCTGGCGCGTCGCCCGGCTGCGCTGACGGCCCCGCCCACCAGCCCATCCCCCTCCGTCGCCCGCGTACGATCGATGACGTGACTGACGCGCGCCACGACACCGCACCGCTCGCCTTCCTCAAGGGCCACGGCACCGAGAACGACTTCGTGATCGTCCCCGACCCGGACGGTCTGCTCGACCTGTCCCCGGCCGACGTCACCCGCCTGTGCGACCGGCGCGCCGGAATCGGCGGCGACGGCCTGCTGCGCGTGGTCCGCTCCGCCTGCCACCCCGAGGCCGCGGCACTCTCCGACCGGGCCGAGTGGTTCATGGACTACCGCAACAGCGATGGCAGCATCGCCGAGATGTGCGGCAACGGCGTCCGCGTCTTCGCCCGCTACCTCCAGCGCACCGGCCTCACCGACGCGGGCGACCTGTCCGTCGCCACCCGCGCCGGCGTCCGCGACGTCCACATCGTCAAGGACGCCGACGACGGCACTCCCGGCGACATCACGGTCCGCATGGGCCGCGCCACGCTTCCCGAGGGCGCCGTCACCGTCACCGTGGGCGACCGCAGTTGGCCCGCGCTCCACGTCGACATGGGCAACCCGCACGCCGTCGCCTTCGTCGACACCCTCGACCACGCCGGTGACCTCCTCCGTGCCCCCGCGGTCACCCCCGCCGACGCCTACCCGGCGGGCACCAACGTCGAATTCGTCGTCGACCGCGGGCCGCGCCACGTGGCTCTGCGCGTCCACGAGCGCGGCTCCGGCGAGACCCGCTCCTGCGGCACGGGCGCCTGCGCCGTGATGGTTGCCGCGGCCCGCCGCGACGGCGCCGACCCGGCCGTCACCGGCCGCCCGGTCACGTACACCGTCGATGTTCCCGGCGGCCGACTGGTGATCACCGAGACCGCCGACGGACAGATCGAGATGACCGGACCCGCGGTGATCGTCGCCGAGGGCGTCATCGACCCGGCCTGGCGCGGCGGTCCCTCCGCCGACCCCGGTGCCTGAACCACCACCTTTCCGGCGGTATCCGACCGGGATTCCCGCACACGTTCCCTCGAACGGGTGATGGGGATCACTCTCGGCGAGAGCGTGACTGCCGCACGTGGTGGGCTCGGTAGCATCAATCACCGGCGCGGCCCCACGGGGCGTGGAGAGCGTCCGCAGCCGGTTCAGGCTGCTGGAGGTGCCCGATGAGCGCAGACAACGCGGTGGACGCCGACCGCAGTGCCGGGGCCCCGCGCCGTGGACTGCGCCGGATCGACCTGCTCAGGCTCGGCCGCGCGGCGCTGCTCGGCCCCAGCGGCCGGGACCGCGTGCCCGACGCCATCGAGCACCTCACCAAGGTGCACCGCGCGCGCCACCCCGAAGCGGGCCCCGAAGCGATCGAGACGCTGCGGCGGGCGTATGTGCTCGCGGAGTCCTCGCACCGCGGTCAGATGCGCAAGAGTGGCGAGCCGTACATCACCCACCCGCTGGCGGTCACGCTGATCCTCGCCGAACTGGGCGCGGAGACCACCACCCTGACCGCCTCCCTCCTCCACGACACCGTCGAGGACACCGATGTGACGCTCGATCAGGTACGGGAGGAGTTCGGCCAGGAGGTCAGCTATCTCGTCGACGGCGTCACCAAGCTGGAGAAGGTCGACTACGGCGCCGCCGCGGAGCCGGAGACCTTCCGCAAGATGCTCGTCGCCACCGGCAACGACGTACGCGTGATGTCGATCAAGCTCGCCGACCGGCTGCACAACATGCGCACCCTCGGGGTGATGCGCCCCGAGAAGCAGGTGCGGATCGCCAAGGTCACCCGCGATGTGCTGATCCCGCTCGCCGAACGCCTCGGTGTGCAGGCACTGAAGACCGAGCTCGAAGACCTGGTCTTCGCGATCCTCCACCCCGAGGAGCACGCCAGGACCCGGGCCATGATCGCCGCGAACGCCGCCGGACCCGACCTCCTCGCGGCTGTCGCCGAGGACCTGCGCAAGGTGCTGCGCGAGGCGGACATCGCCGCCGAGGTCGCCATCCGCCCGCGGCACGCGGTCTCCGTCCACCGCGTCCTGCTCAAGCGCGGCGGCGCGGAACTCGGCAGTTGCGACTTCGGCCGCCTGCTCGTCGTGGTCGCCGAGGACGCCGACTGCTATGCCGTGCTCGGTGAGCTGCACACCTGTTTCACCCCGGTGATCGCGGAGTTCAAGGACTTCATCGCCGCCCCCAAGTTCAACCTGTACCAGTCGCTGCACACCGCCGTCGCCGACGAGCGCGGCCGGATCGCCGAAGTCCTGGTCCGCACCCGGCGGATGCACCGGGTCGCGGAAGCCGGGGTGATCGCGCTCGGTGACCCGCACGCCGTGGAGGAGACTCCGCAGGCCGCCGAGGCCGAGCAGGGCGCGAGCGCGGCGGAGACCTGGGGGAGGGTGGACCCGACCCAACCCGGTTGGCTCGCCCGGCTGTTGGAGTGGCAGCGCGACGCCCCCGACCCCGACACCTTCTGGTCCGCTCTGCGGGACGACCTCGCCCAGGACCGCGAGATCACCGTCTTCGCCACCGAGTCCGGCGAGTCCATCGGCACGATGCGGCTGGCCGCCGGGGCGAGCTGCGTGGACGCCGCCTACGCGGTGCACGGCGAGGCCGGTCACCAGTGCGTCGGCGCCCGCGTCAACGGGCGGCTGGCACCGCTGGGGACCCGGCTGCGCGACGGCGACACCCTCCAGCTCCTGATGGACGACTCCGCCACCTCCGGCCCCGACGCCGACTGGCTGGAGCACGCCATCACCCCGGCCGCCCGGATCGCCATCACCAGGTGGCTGACCCAGAACCCGGCGACGGCAGACGAGGACAAGCCGGCGTCGGCCCCTGCGGTACGCCCGACCCACGCCGCGGGCCAGGCGCGCGCCGCCGAACCGGTGGCGGTCACCGACCTGCCGCACGCGACCGTACGGCTGGCCCGCTGTTGCACGCCGGTGCCTCCGGACGGCCTCACGGGATTCGTCATCCGCGGCGGTACCGTCGCCGTTCACCGCGTCGAGTGTCCGAGCACCGCCCGGATGGTCACGGCGGGACGGGCGCCCGTACCCGTCCGCTGGCGCGACGACGGCACCGCCAACGGCTTCCGGGCCACGATCCTCGCCGAGGCGCTGAGCCGCCCGCGCCTGCTCGCCGACCTCACCGAGGCCATCGCGGCCCAGGGCGTCGGGATCGTCTCGGCCGCGGTGGAGCCCCCGCAGGAGCACCGGGTGCGGCACACGTACACGGTGGAGCTGCCCGACCCCCAGGCGCTGGCGGTCCTGATGCGGGCGATGCGGTCGGTGCCAGGCGTCTATGACGTCTACCGCGCGCGACTGGCCGTCACGGCGGCGCAGCCCTGAGACCAGGGCGTACACACGCTTGGACGCGCGCGAGGACTCTTGTGAGGACGCGGGCGCGGAAGCCCGGGTGAGCACCTGCGGGGACTTCGGGAAGCGGGTCATCACTGTCTCCTTCGATCGTTACTCCCAGTGAACGTCTGGTGGCAGATCGTAGGTTCCGGGGTGATCGTCACCCACAGGAGTGATTCCGGCGACGGCCGCCGGAGATCCGGTCCTGTCGGCCGGCGGACAGCCCTCGCGGGTATCCGCGGCGAAACTCGCGTGACCGCGAGTGTCCGGCGTGCGACCATCGTAGTAACGGCAGAAACACCGCCGACCCGTTGACCGCTCGACCAAAGGATCCAATGACCTCCTCTTCTTCTTCCTCTTCGAACAACCGCCAGCGCCTCCCCGAGAGCCTTCGGGCCGACGCCCTGATGGAAGAGGACGTCGCCTGGAGTCATGAGATCGACGAGGACCGGGACGGCGACCAATTCGACCGCTCCGAGCGTGCGTCGCTCCGCCGGGTCGCCGGACTCTCCACCGAGCTCGAGGACGTCACCGAGGTCGAGTACCGGCAGCTCCGACTGGAGCGCGTGGTGCTCGTGGGTGTCTGGACCACGGGGACCGTCGACGACGCCGAGAATTCGCTGGCCGAGCTGGCGGCGCTCGCCGAGACCGCCGGAGCACTCGTCCTCGACGGCGTCATCCAGCGCCGCGACAAGCCGGACCCGGCCACGTACATCGGATCTGGCAAGGCACTGGAGCTGCGCGACATCGTCGTGGAGACCGGCGCCGACACCGTCGTCTGCGACGGTGAGCTGAGCCCCGGCCAGCTCATCCATCTGGAGGACGTCGTCAAGGTCAAGGTGGTCGACAGGACCGCGCTGATCCTCGACATCTTCGCTCAGCACGCCAAGTCCCGTGAGGGCAAGGCGCAGGTCTCGCTGGCACAGATGCAGTACATGCTGCCGAGGCTGCGCGGCTGGGGTCAGTCGTTGTCCCGGCAGATGGGTGGCGGTGGCGCCGGTTCGTCCGGCGGCGGCATGGCGACGCGTGGTCCCGGTGAGACCAAGATCGAGACCGACCGTCGGCGTATCCGCGAGAAGATGGCCAAGATGCGCCGGGAGATCGCGGAGATGAAGACCAGCCGCGACCTCAAGCGCCAGGAGCGCAAGCGGCACAAGGTGCCGTCGGTCGCCATCGCCGGATACACCAACGCGGGCAAGTCCTCGCTGCTCAACCGGCTCACGGGTGCGGGCGTCCTGGTGGAGAACGCGCTGTTCGCCACCCTGGACCCGACCGTGCGCCGCGCGGAGACCCCCAGCGGACGGCTCTACACCCTGGTGGACACCGTCGGGTTCGTGCGGCACCTGCCGCACCACCTGGTCGAGGCCTTCCGGTCCACGATGGAGGAGGTCGGCGACGCCGACCTGATCCTGCACGTGGTGGACGGCTCGCACCCGGTGCCCGAGGAGCAGCTCGCGGCAGTACGCGAGGTGTTCCGCGATGTCGGCGCGCTGGACGTGCCCGAGATCGTGGTCGTCAACAAGGCGGACGCCGCGGACCCGCTGGTCCTCCAGCGTCTGCTGCGCAACGAGAAGCACGCCATCGCGGTCTCTGCCCGCAGCGGCATGGGCATCGACGAGTTGCTGGAGATCATCGACCAGGAACTGCCGCGGCCCGATGTGGAAGTCGAGGCGCTGGTGCCGTACACGCACGGCGGTCTCGTCTCCCGGGTGCACGCCGCGGGTGAGGTCCTCTCCGAGGAGCACACCGGCGACGGCACGCTGCTCAAGGTGCGGGTGCACGAGGAACTGGCCGCGGAACTGGCCCCGTTCACGCTCGTCGCCAGGACCTGACAGGGCTGAGGCGCTACGGCAGTTCGACGCCAGGCCGACGCGCACACTGACATGGGTAAGGGGCCGCCTCCAGGAGGCGGCCCCTTACCCATGCGTCGTTCCCTAGTTGAACTTCTGGCTCACCCCGTCGAAGACCTTCTTCGCCTCGGAACCCAAGTGCGGCCCCGCCAGCCAGGTGTTCGTCACCGGCCCGATCGACGTATTGCTGACCAGCGCCGTCGTCCCGTCCGGCCGCTTGGCGAACCAGCCGCCGCCCGACGAACCACCCGTCATCGTGCAGCCGATCCGGTACTCCGTCGGCGCCTGGGCGTTCAGCGACAGCCGGCCCGGCTTGCCCACGCAGTCGTACATCTGCTGCCCGTTGAAGGGGGGCGCCGCGGGATAGCCCCAGGCGCCCATCGTCCCGATCCGCGTCGCGGACGGCGCGTCGAACCACACCGGCATCGCCGTACCGACCGTCTCCTCCAGCGACTTGCCGCCCGCGCCCTCCTCTGGCTTCACATGCAGCACGGCGAAGTCGTACGGCGAACCGCTGCCGCCGGACTCGGCGCCCGTGCTGATCCACTGGTCGGAAGTGCTGGCCCAGTCGGCCCAGAACACGCCGTACGGCGCCAGCACGTCACGCGAGGCGCCCTCCAGGGCCGCGGCGCTCTTGCCCGTGTCGTTGTAGGCGGGGACGAAGGCGATGTTGCGGTACCAGCCGCCGGAGGCACCCGCGTGCACGCAGTGGCCCGCCGTCCACACCAGATTCGACTTGCCCGGATGCGCCGGGTCCCGGACCACCGTCGCCGAGCAGACCATCGAGCCCTTGGGCCCGTCGAAGAAGAGTTTTCCGACACCAGGTGCAGCCTCGTGGTAGGGCGCCGTGACCCGGCTCGCCTGCACCGGATCCGGCGCAGGGTCGCTCTCGCCCTGGTCGGCCGACACGTTGGTGGGCACCTTCTTGTCGCTCTGGTCCGCGCCCTTCATGCGGTCGTCGCTCCACAGCCCGTTGATCACCGGGTTGACGAAATCCGCCGCCTTGCGCAGCCACTTCGCCTTGTCCCAGTTCTTCCAGCCGCCCTTCTTGTACGCCTGCTCCCACTTCTTCAGGTCGTCGAGGCTGGTCGGGAAGGACGTCGGCAGACCGAGGTTGTTGCCCGCCGTCACCGACGAACTGGGCTTGGCGTCCGCGGAGTCACCGGACGACCCGCACGCGGTGGCGGTGCCCGCGAGGAGAACGGCTGCCGCCGCCGCGGCCACCAAGGGCCTTCGTATGGATGACATGGACTGCTCCCCCTGAGATGTCTTCGGCTGTACGGCAGTTGCCGCCCCCGATGCGCGGTGGCCACCACTATGCCGCTGGTGTGAGGGACGGCCGGGGGTGTTCGCCGGTTCCGCGCCGAAAGTCTCCGGGCCGCCCGTGATCGAGCCGTCACCCAGTCGTTAGTACGGACGGGGGACGACTGCCTGGACGCCGACCCGGAGGAGTGAGCACGTGGCCGCCATTTCGAGCGCGCCGGGACAACGACTGGCGGCATCGGCCGAGGTGTCCGCCGAGGGACCGGCCGACGAATCCATGACGGGGGAGGCGATTCTCCGCAGGCAGGCGCAGCGCGAATCGGCCGCGCGCACCTATGCGCGGTCCCTGCCGGTGGTACCCGTCCGCGCCCGCGGGATGACCGTGGAGGGCGCCGACGGCCGCCGGTACCTCGACTGCCTGTCCGGTGCGGGAACCCTCGCTCTCGGCCACAATCACCCCGTCGTCCTGGAGGCCATCAGGGGCGTCCTGGACTCGGGCGCTCCCTTGCACGTCCTGGACCTCGCGACCCCGGTCAAGGACGCCTTCACCACCGCGCTGTTCGAGACGCTGCCGCCTCAACTCGCCGAGCACGGCCGTATCCAGTTCTGCGGGCCCGCCGGGACCGACGCGGTGGAGGCGGCCATCAAGCTCGCCCGTATCGCCACCGGGCGCGGCGGACTCCTCGCCTTTTCCGGCGCCTACCACGGCATGACGGCCGGCGCGCTCGCCGCTACGGGTGACACGGCGGTCCGCGGCGCCGTCGGCGAAGCGGACGCGCGGATCACCCGTCTGCCGTACCCGTACGACTACCGCTGCCCGTTCGGCATCGGCGGCGACCGGGGGGCCGAGCTCTCGGCGCGCTGGACCGCGCATCTCCTCGACGACCCCAAGGGCGGGGTGCAGCCGCCCGCCGCGATGCTCCTCGAACCGGTGCAGGGCGAAGGCGGCGTCATCCCGGCGCCCGACACCTGGCTGCGCAGGATGCGTGAGATCACGGCCGCGCGCGGCATCCCGCTGGTGGTCGACGAGGTGCAGACGGGCGTCGGCCGTACCGGCACCTTCTGGGCCGTCGAGCGCAGCGGAATCGTGCCCGACGTCATGGTGCTGTCCAAGGCCATCGGCGGCAGCCTCCCGCTGGCCGTGATCGTCTACCGCGAAGAACTCGACGCCTGGCAGCCGGGCGCCCACGCGGGCACCTTCCGCGGCAATCAACTCGCCATGGCCGCCGGTACGGCCACGCTCCGCTTCGTACGGCAGCACGCGCTGCACGAGCGCGCGGAGACCGTCGGCGCGCGCATGCTCAGCCGCCTGCGCGGACTCGCCGCGCACCACGACTGCATCGGCGACGTCCGAGGACGCGGTCTGATGATCGGCGTCGAACTCGTCGACACCGAAGCCGAGCCCGACGACTACGGAGCGCTTCCCGCCGCGCCCCGGCTCGCCGCCCGCGTCCAGCAGGAGGCCCTGCGCCGCGGACTCATCGTCGAACTGGGCGGACGGCACGGCGCCGTGATCCGGCTGCTGCCGCCGCTGACCATCACCGACGAACAGGCCGAAGCCGTGCTCGACCGGCTGGCCGCCGCCATCGACGCCGCGCGGACCGCGACGCGAGGCGGCCCGGCATGACCCCGGCGGACCGACCGCGAGAAGCCGTGCCGCCGCGCGGTACCGACGAGTGGAGCCCTGGCATGACCGCACCCGTGGACCCCGGCACCCCCATGCCGCCCGGCGCGGCGGTGCCGCTGGCCGCCGCCGTACCAGTGCAGCGACCGCGCGCCGCCGCGGCCGACCAGGATCCGGACCCGTTGGAGCACCCGGACCCGTACCGCGTCGCCGACGCGGCGGGCGCCGAGAATCTGCTGCGCTGCTGGGTCCGCGAGACGGGCCTCACGGAGCCCGCCGACAGCCTGCTGCGGATCTCTCTGCCCGCCAGCGGCACGCAGGCCCAGGCGGCTGTCCTGCACTGGTCGGCCACCGGCCACCACCGCTTCGGACCGGTCCGCCTCACAACCGCCCCGAGCCGCCCGCTGACCGCGGTCGCGCTCGCCGCGCTGCTGGCCCGTGAAGGCGGCGGCGCGGCGGCCGAGGGCGACGACCTGGTGGCGAGGGTGGCCGATTCGGTACGCAGGACCGCCGTGTTCGTCAGCGAGCGGCGTGCGCGGCCCGGCAGGCCCGAGCCGGAACTGCCCTTCCTGGAGTCGGAACAGGCCCTGCTCCTCGGTCACCCGACGCATCCCGCGCCCAAGGCCCGCGAAGGGCTCAGCGAGAGCGAGAGCGCCGCGTACTCGCCCGAGACGCGCGGCTCCTTCGCGCTGCACTGGCTCGCCGTGGACGCCGCCGTCCTCGCCACCGACTCCGCGTGGACCGACCGCGGCCGACCCGTACCGGCCGCCGATTTGCTGACCGCGATGGCCGGGCCAGAACTCGCGTGCCCCGCAGGCACCGCGCCGCTCCCGCTGCACCCCTGGCAGGCGCGCGACATCCTGCACCGGCCCGCCGTCCAGCGGCTGTTGGACGCCGGGCTGCTGCGTGACCTGGGCCCGGTCGGCGACCCGTGGTACGCCACCTCTTCCGTGCGGACCGTCTACCGTCCCGACGCGCCCGCGATGCTCAAGCTCTCCCTCGCGCTGCGCATCACCAACTCCCGCAGGGAGAATCTCCGCAAGGAGCTGAGGCGCGGCACCGAGGTGCACCGGCTGCTGCGCAGCGGGCTCGTCGCGCGCTGGCACGCCGCCCACCCGGGCTTCGACATCGTCCGCGACCCGGCCTGGCTGGGCGTGGACACGCCGGACGGCACACCGGTGCCCGGCCTGGACGTCGTGCTCAGGCACAGCCCGTTCGGCCCCGGCGACCAGGCGCACTGCGTGGCGGGACTCACCTCGCCGCGCCCGTGGCCCGGCGTTCCCGCGCCCGCGCTGCGCTCCCGGCTGGCCATGCTCGTCACCCGCCTCGCGGAGCGCACCGGAAGGCCCGCGACGGCGGTCGCCACCGAGTGGTTCCTGCGCTACCTCGACGCGGTCGTACGGCCGGTGCTGTGGCTCGACGGCCAGGCGGGCATCGCCCTGGAAGCGCATCAGCAGAACACTCTCGTCCTGCTCGACGCCTCCGGCTGGCCCTGCGGCGGGCGCTACCGCGACAACCAGGGGTACTACTTCCGCGAGTCGCACCGCGCGGAGCTGGAACGCCAGCAGCCGGGCATCGGGGCCGACAGCGACACCTTCGTCGCCGACGAGATCGCGGACGAGCGGATCGCCTACTACCTCGGCGTCAACAACGTCCTCGGCCTCATCGGTGCCTTCGGCTCCCAGCGGCTCGCGGACGAGCAGGTGCTGCTCGCCGCGTTCCGCCGCTTCCTGGCCGCCGCCGCGGGAGGCCGCAGCAGCCTTCCCGCCCGGCTGCTGGACGCCCCGGAACTGCGCAGCAAGGCCAATCTGCTGACCAGGCTGCACGGAATGGACGAACTCGTCGGACCGGTCGACACCCAGTCGGTCTACATCACCATGCCCAACCCGCTGACCGTCTGAGCGGACCGTCCGGCCGCGCGCCCGTCCCCGGTCCTCGCCCCCGGACCCGCACCGGATCCCCGCCGGGAACCGGCCCGGACCCCCGACGAGGACCGGACCCCGCTCAGGAGAGGAAGGAGCTCCCGTGACACCCGCCGACTCCAGTACCGAGGACACCCTCGACCTGAAGCTGCCGCCCGAGGTCCTGGCCCTCTTCGCCGCGACGGCGTTCGACGCCGCCGAACCGGACACCGAGGACCCGGCGGGCGCCGCGAGGCCAGGACTCCTCGGCGCGGCCGCCTCCTGGCCGGCCGTCGAGACCCCCGCAGGCTCCTTCCGGCTGGTGCCGGTCCGCGTCGACCGCGACCTGCCGCTGCTCACCCGCTGGATGAACGACCCGGCCGTCGCCGAATTCTGGGAGCTGGCCGGTGACGAGCGCGTCACCGAGCGGCACCTGCGCGGCCAGACCGAGGGGGACGGACGCAGCGTGCCCTGCCTCGGCGTGCTGGACGGCACGCCGATGAGCTACTGGGAGATCTACCGCGCCGATCTGGACCCGGTCGCCCGTTTCTATCCGGCCCGGCCGCACGACATCGGCGTCCACCTGCTCATCGGCGGCGTCGCCGACCGGGCACGCGGCCTCGGCGGCACGCTGCTGCGCGCCGTGTGCGACATCGTTCTGGACCACCGCCCCGGCTGCCCACGAGTGATCGCGGAACCCGACCTGCGCAACACTCCCTCCGTCGCCGCCTTCCTCACCGCGGGCTTCCGCCTGTCCGCGGAACTCGAACTGCCCGGCAAGCGGGCGGCCCTCATGATCCGCGACCGTTCGCTGCGCCACCGGCTCTGAGCCCGGCCGGCAACGCCTGCGCCCCGACATCGCGTCCTTCGGGCGCCGCCTCGACGGCGGTTCCCCGAACCCTCCTCACCCCTGCCTTCCAGGTCACCAGGTCCCCACCGCAGGAGCCCCACTGTGCTCACCCCCTCCGTGTCCGACTCCGCCGCCTGGCAGCACGCGGCCAGGCGCCTGCTGGCCAAGATGCTCGCCGAGTTCGCGTACGAGGAGGTGATCGTCCCCGAACCGGAGCCCGCCGAGGGCCCGACCGCGTACCGGCTACGGCTCAGCCCGGACGTGACCTACCGCTTCCGTGCCCGGCGCGGCGCGTACGGCAGTTGGTACGTGGACGCGGACAGCGTCACGCCGACCGGTGACCCGCTGCACTTCCTGCTGCACGGCCACGAGAGCGTGCTCGGCCTGAGCGGCGACACCACAGGGCACCTGATCCAGGAACTCCTCGCGACGCTCCGCGCCGACGTGCGGCTCGACAGCACCGCGCTGACGGCGGCCGAACTCGCCGACCTGGACTACGCCGACCTCGAAGGCCACCAGACCGGCCACCCCTGGCTGGTCGCCAACAAGGGACGTATCGGCTTCTCCGCCGCCGACGCCGCCCGCTGGGCACCCGAGGCGCGCAAGCCGGGGCGCCTGCCCTGGATCGCCGTACACCGCGACCTCGCCCAATACCGCGGTATCTCCACGCTCGCCACCCCCGATCTCCTCTACGCCGAAGAACTCACCCCCGGCACCCTCGACACCTTCCGGCACACCATCGCCGACCGGAACCGCGACCCCGCCCACTACCTGCTGCTGCCCGTCCACCCCTGGCAGTGGGACCAGGTGATCGCGCCGCTCTTCGCCCCCGCGATCAGCGACGGATCCATCCTCCACCTCACCACTGACAACGACCTGCGGCTGCCCCAGCAGTCGATCCGCACCTTCCTCAACACCAGCCGCCCGCACCGGCGCACCGTCAAGCTCCCGCTGTCCGTCCTCAACACCCTGGTCTGGCGCGGCCTGCCGACCGAACGCACGCTGGCCGCCCCGGCCGTCACCGCCTGGGTGCGGGGACTGCGGGACGCCGACCCCTTCCTGCGGGACGAGACGCGGGTGATCCTGCTCGGCGAGGTCGCCTCCGTCACCGTCGAACACCCGCAGTACGACCGGCTGCCCACCGTCCCGTACCAGTACCGCGAACTGCTCGGCTGCATCTGGCGCGAGCCGCTGGCCGCCCATCTGGAACCGGGAGAACACGCCCGTACCCTCGCCGCGCTGCTGCACACCGACCCGAACGGGCGATCTTTCACCGCCGAACTCGTCGACCGGTCCGGTCTCGCGCCCCGCGTATGGCTGCGCCACCTCTTCGCGGCGCTGCTGCCGCCCCTCCTGCGTTTTCTCTACCAATACGGCACGGTTTTCTCCCCGCACGGCGAGAACACCATCGTGGTCTACGACGAGCACGACATCCCGGTACGCCTCGCGGTGAAGGACTTCGTCGACGACATCAACATTTCCGCGGACCCACTTCCCGAACACGACGGCATGCCGGACGACGTACGCCAGGTGCTGCTCACCGAACGGCCCGAATTCCTCACCCAGTTCATCCACGCGGGCCTCTTCATCGGAGTCCTGCGCTATCTCGCGCCCCTGTGCGAAGCACAACTGGACGTGCCCGAAGCCGAATTCTGGACCCTGGTGCGGGACGAGATCATCCGCCACCAGGAGCGCTTTCCCGAACTCAAGGAACGTTTCGCCGCCTTCGACCTCCTTACGCCCCGCATCGACCGGCTCTGCCTCAATCGCAATCGGCTGCACCTCGACGGCTACCGCGACCGGTCGCAGCGCCCGCACGCCGCCGTGCACGGCACGGTCGCCAACCCCCTCCACCTTCCCCGTCCCTGAGGCGCGCCGCGGCCGAGCCGATACGATCCGAGCACGGGGACCCGGTACGGAATCCCGTACCGAACGCGTACGGGAATCACCGCGGAAAGGTGGGGGCGGCCATGCGGGAGGCAGCGGGCGTCGAACCCTGCCCGGAGTGCGGTACGGCCGTGCGGCCGGGACAACTGCTCTGCCAGGGCTGCTTCGTGCCCTTCTCGCTGATGGCCGCGGCCCGCGCCGCGCAGACCCCGCCGCAGGGAGCCGCCCCCGAGGCATCCCCGGAACCGACCGCGCTGCTGCCGAGCGCCCACGGCGCCGACTCCGAACACACCCGAGTGATCAACGTGATCCCCGGAGCGCTGCCCCGACCCCTGGAGACGCGCAGGGACGCACCGCCGCGGGCACTGCGACTGCGGTTCCCCAGCGGCGAGATCGTCGCGGTGGAGCCGGCCAACTCGATCCGGCTCGGCCGCGACCCGAAGCACTGCCCCGCCGTGCCCTTCCTCGCCGCGCACGACAATCTGTCCCGTATCCACGCCATGATCGGCGTCGAGCCCGACGGCTCCGCCTGGATCTCCGACGAGAGCTCCACGAACGGCACCTTCGTCCACGGCTACCGGCTCGCGCCCGGCGAGCGGGCACCCGTACGCCCCGGCGACACCCTCCGGCTCGCCGCCGACGTCACCGTCCGCGTACTGCTCTGACCTCCGCGTAGGCGGCGATGCAACGGGCCAGCGGGTGCTCGGGGCCCAGCGCCTGCGCGGCGTCGGCCGACAGCTCCTCGAAGCGGCGGACGACGGCGGTCGTGCCGTTCAGACCCTCCAGGGCCCGCGCCCGGCCGAAAAGCGCCGCAAATGGTGCGGCCTCGTTTTCCGCACCCTGGCGCGCGATGTGCTGGAGCGCCTGCCAGTAGCGCTCGTCCGCGTCGGTGAACCGGTCCGCGGCGAGCAGCCCCTCGGCGTCCTCCAGCAGCGCCCACAGCACATGGCCGGCGCTCCGGTCCAGCACCGTGGGACTGCGCCGTACGGGAGCGGGCCGCATCAGCGCGCGCAGCCGCTCGGCCACCTCCCCGGCGTCGGCCGGCCGGTCGTCCGGCTTCTTGGCGAGCATCCGGTGCACCAGGCGCGCGAGTCCGGCGGGCACCTCGGGGCGCCGCCGCTCGATGGGCTCCGGCGCCTCGTGGACGTGCATGTACGCGTATCCCACGGATGTCCCGGCCGAGAAGGGCGGTCCCTCGGCGAGCATCGCGTACAGCACGCAGCCGAGCGAATAGAGGTCGGACCGCGCGGTCACCTCGGCGCCGCGCGCCTGCTCGGGCGAGAAGTACGGCGGCGAGCCCATGACCGCCCGCGGATCGGTGTACCGCGTGGCGCTGTCGTCGCGGTGCGCCACCAGGCCGAAGTCGCAGATCTTGACGACGCCGTCCGGGAGAAGCATCAGATTCTCCGGCTTGATGTCCCGGTGGACGAGCCCGCGCTCATGCGCGTGCCGCAACCCGGCGCTGATCTGCGCGCCATAGGCGATGACATCGGCCACCGGCAGTCCGCCGCGGTCCAGCAGCACTTGGCGGAAGTCCGCGCCGCGCAGCAACTCCATGACGATGAACGGCCTGCCCCGGTGCTCGCCCGCGTCATGGACGGTGGCCACATTGGGATGGCTCAGCGCGGCGGCGGCCATCGCCTCCCTGCGGAACCGACCCTGGCGCTCGTCACGCTCGCCGTCGCCCCAATCGGCGCGCAGCGTCAGCACCTTCACCGCGACACGCCGCCCCAGACTCCGGTCGAGAGCCGCGTAGACCTGCCCGTACCCGCCGCCGCCCAGCGACTCCTCCAGGAGGTACCGGTCGCTGAGGACCGTACCGATCCCGATCTCCCCCGACACGTCGTCCTCGTCCCCGCTCGTTCGCCGTCGCGGCCCGGTTCACCCGGGCTCCTGCCCCGGCGGCCACGGTACGGCCATCATGGTGGGACCCGCCGCGTCCGCGCTCACCCGCGGTCCGACGGTACCGTCCGCCGGGTCCTCCTCGAAGACGAACTGACGGCCGCTGGGCAGCAGTTCCAGCCGTTCGTGCAGGACGACGGAATCCCCCTGGCGCAGATGCCACAGCGCGCCGTGCGGCAACGGCACCAACTCGTCACCAGTGGGGCGGCGGCGCCGCACCCAGGTGCCGTTCGCACTGCGCTCGTCCACCACGCTCAGCCCTGTGCCGTCGTAACTGACCATCACATGGGTACGGCTCACCGACTCGACCTCGGTGTCGTCGATCCAGGCGCCGAGGACGACACCGCCGTCGGCGGGCGCCCGGCCGACCGCGAGCGGCTCGCCCGCCGTCACCATGAAGCGGCCCCGCACCGTCCCGTCCATGACCACCTTCACCTGCGCGCGGGACGGACGGGGACCCGCGTCCGCCAGGGGCAGCCCGTGCGTCGGGCAGAGAACCTGGGATTTCCGGCGGCGGGGGAGCGCGGTGCTCGGCCGGTCGGCGGCGCCGAACAGCGGGCAGTCGGCCTCGGGACAGCGCCAGTCACGGCTGAGGACCGCCCGGTGCGCCGACCGGTCCCAGCGCCGGTACACGCCCGCCTCCAGGAGCAGCCCTTCCTCCTCCTTGCGGGAGACCTGCCACTCGGGAGGCACCGGCATGATCCGCGGCCGTACGCCGATCACGCCGTCCGGCTGGAGGAAGGGCCGCAGGAAACGGTCCCGGTTGCCGGGAATCCACGGATAGGCGCGGTGGAAGTCCAGGAAATTGTCCGCGCTGACCACCCGAAGCTCCAGCGCGTCGGCCAGCTCCAGGATGCGGTCGTCGGCCCTCGGCAGGACCTCCAGCAGCCCTTCGAGATACCAGCGGTCCAGACTCTGCCGCTCCTCGGGCGTCAGACGGCCGTCGGTCAGCAGGGAACGGTCGGTGATCGCGTACACCTGGACGGCGGGATCGCGGGTGAATTCCGCCAGCGCGTCCAGCAGACCCGACAACCGGGCCAGATCCGCCGCCCGTTCCCCGCCGAGCGCCGGTTCACGCACCACATTCGCGACGTCGATCACATATTCCGCGGCGGAGGCATCCAGAGTCAGGCGGCGCTCGAACGGCATGTGTCCAGAAGCTATCACCGCCCGACTTGAACGGTCCGCCGAACGATCCGCGGCACCCGGCGCGGACGGCGATGTCAGTGCGGCCCTCTAGGCTTGCCTCCCTATGACTGCCACGCCCCCACCCGCGCTCACCGACCTGCTGCACGCCGCCGTCACCGCCGTCGGAGGTGTCGAGCGGGCCGGTCAGGTCACCATGGCCCAAGCCGTCGAGGCCGCCGTGGACGACCAGTCCCATCTGCTCGTCCAGGCCGGTACCGGCACCGGAAAATCGCTCGGCTATCTGGTGCCCGCGCTCGCCCACGGCGAGCGCGTGGTGGTGGCCACCGCCACCCTCGCGCTCCAGCGCCAGCTCGTCGAGCGCGACCTGCCGCGCACCGTCGACGCGCTGAAGCCGCTGCTGCGCCGTGAGCCGCAGTACGCGATGCTCAAGGGCCGATCCAACTACCTGTGCCTGCACCGCCTGCACGAGGGCGTGCCGCAGGACGAGGAGGACGGTCTCTTCGACCCCTTCGAGGCCGCCGCGCCGACCAGCAAGCTCGGCCAGGACCTGCTGCGGCTGCGCGACTGGGCCGACGAGACCGAGACCGGCGACCGGGACGGCCTCACCCCCGGCGTCTCCGACCGCGCCTGGAGCCAGGTGTCGGTCACCTCGCGCGAGTGTCTGGGCGCCACCAAGTGCGCCTACGGCGCCGAGTGCTTCGCCGAGGCCGCCCGCGAGCGCGCCAAACTGGCCGACGTGGTGGTCACCAACCACGCGCTGCTGGCGATCGACGCCATCGAGGGCGCCCCGGTGCTGCCGGGCCACGAGGTCCTGATCATCGACGAGGCGCACGAACTGGTCTCCCGCGTCACCGGGGTCGCCACCGGCGAGCTGTCCCCGGGCGCCGTCAACCGCGCGGTCAAGCGCGCGTCCCGGCTGGTCAACGAGAAGGCCGCGGACGCCCTGCTCACCGCCGCCGAGGGCTTCGAGCGCGTGATGGAGCTGGCCCTGCCGGGACGACTGGAGGAGATCCCCGAGGATCTGGGGTACGTCCTCGCGGCGCTGCGCGACGCCTGCCGCCAGGTCATCACCGCCATCGGCGACACCCGCGACAAGTCCGTGCAGGACGAGGACGCGGTCCGCAAGCAGGCGCTCGCCGCGGTGGAGCACATCCACGGGGTCAGCGAGCGGCTGGTGCTCGACTCCGAATTCGACGTGGTGTGGTGCGAGCGGCACGACCGGTACGGGGCCTCGCTGCGGGTCGCCCCCCTGAGCGTGTCCGGACTGCTGCGCGAGAAGCTCTTCACCGAGCGCTCGGTGGTGCTCACCTCCGCCACCCTCAAGCTGGGCGGCGACTTCAACGGGGTGGCCGCCTTGCTCGGCCTGGCCCCCGAGGGCACCGAGGGCGAGGACGTCCCGCAGTGGAAGGGCATCGACGTCGGCTCGCCCTTCGACTACCGCAAGCAGGGCATCCTCTACGTCGCCAGGCACCTCAACCAGCCGGGCAGGGACAGCAACCGCGAGGACATGCTCGACGAACTCGCCGAGCTGATCGAGGCGGCCGGCGGCCGTACCCTCGGGCTGTTCTCGTCCATGCGCGGCGCCCAGGCCGCCGCGGAGGCCATGCGGGGCCGCCTGGACCACCCGGTGCTGCTCCAGGGCGAGGAGACGCTCGGTGAGCTGATCCGTACGTTCTCGCAGGACGCCAAGACGTGTCTGTTCGGGACGCTCTCGCTGTGGCAGGGCGTCGATGTGCCGGGTGTGAACTGCCAGTTGGTGGTGATGGACCGGATCCCGTTCCCGCGGCCGGACGACCCGCTGATGAGCGCCCGGCAGAAGTCGGTCGAGGAGCACGGCGGTAACGGCTTCATGGCCGTGGCCGCCACCCACGCGGCCCTGTTGATGGCACAGGGCGCGGGACGGCTGATCCGGGCGATGGGCGACCGCGGCGTGGTCGCCGTACTCGATCCACGGCTGGCCAACGCCCGCTACGGCAGCTTCCTGCGGTCTTCGATGCCCGACCTCTGGTACACGACCGACCGCAATCAGGTCCGGCGTTCTCTGGCGGCGATCGACGCGGCGGCGACGGCGGCGGTCGTCGGCTGACAGGGCAGGGACAGGGCAGGGACGGGACGGGGACAGGGCCGACCGGAGCGGGGCTTCAGGCTGGCGGCTGACAGGGGAGTCGTACGGCTCAGTCGACAGGAGGACGGCCGCTCAGCGGGCATGGCGGGGCCCCGGAACCGGCGCAGAGGTCCCGGGGCCCGTTCGTTGGGGTCGGTCAGACCCGGCGGAGCACCGCCACCACCTTGCCGAGGATCGTCGCCTCGTCGCCGGGGATGGGCTGGTACGCCGCATTGTGCGGAAGCAGCCACACGTGGCCGTTGTCCCGCTTGAAGCGCTTCACCGTGGCTTCGCCGTCCAGCATCGCGGCGACGATGTCCCCGTTCTCCGCGACGGGCTGACGGCGTACCGTCACCCAGTCGCCGTCACAGATCGCCGCCTCGATCATCGAGTCGCCGACCACCTTGAGCACGAACAGCTCGCCGTCGCCGACCAGTTGGCGGGGGAGCGGGAAGACGTCCTCGACCGACTCCTCGGCGAGGATCGGGCCGCCCGCCGCGATCCGGCCGACGAGCGGCACATACGAGGCGGAGGGCTTGCCCGCCGTGTCGGTGGGCTGCGGGTGGCCGCCGTCGGAGCCGCGGACCTCGTACGCGCGGGGACGGTGCGGGTCGCGGCGCAGGAAGCCCTTGCGCTCCAGGGCCATGAGCTGGTGGGCCACCGAGGACGTGCTGGACAGGCCGACGGCCTGGCCGATCTCGCGCATGGACGGCGGATATCCGCGACGCTGCACGGAGTCCCTGATGACCTCGATGACGCGGCGCTGCCGCTCGGTGAGCCCGGAGCTGTCGGCACGAATACCGGGGGGCCGCCCGGGGAGCGATCGTGCGGGCTTCGGGCTGTTGTCTTCGCCTGTCACGTCCAACGGGCCGATCCGATCCTGGGAGCGGTCATGGGCGGTCAATGTGGCGCTGTCTGCGGTGGTGGTCACGGCGGCCCCTTTTCGATGTTCTCCCACCGCATGGACTGCGGCCGGCCCGCTTCGCAGTCGCGGGCAGTTAGTACAACGGTAGTGGGTTTCGAAAGGTTGCGCCAAACACACGTTCGAGTGAATCTGCGTAAATCCGCTGACGTGATCAAGGTATCGGGTGTATTGGTCGAATGGAAGTTCGATTATCCACGGCCTGCCGAGTGTCCCGGGGGCTCCGTGCGGCTCAGTCTGCCACCCGTGCCCCGGCGGCGGGCCGTCACGACACTTCCCCTAGGCTCACCTCCGGCCGCAAGCGCGACACGCGGAGCGACGGTGTTTGCCCGCCGCCCCCAGATCTAGTGGTTGTATATGCACCAGCCACCACCCGTAGTGGTTTCGCGGGGGGCCGGCGGCCGCAAACTCCGCAGGATCGCCTATGCTTGGGACTGCTTCGAGGGGCCGACAAGGCTCCCCGAAGGCCATTTCGTCGTGCGCTCACCGCGGGTGAGGAAGGGAGCCGGGAACCATGCACTGCCCCTTCTGCAAGCACCCCGACAGCCGCGTCGTCGACAGCCGCACCACCGATGACGGCACCTCGATCCGCCGCCGTCGGCAGTGCCCGGACTGCGGTCGCCGTTTCACCACGGTCGAGACCGCGTCACTGATGGTCATCAAGCGCAGCGGAGTGACCGAGCCTTTCAGTCGCAGCAAGGTGATCGCGGGCGTGCGCAAGGCATGCCAGGGCCGCCCCGTCACCGAGGACGCCCTCGCCCAGCTCGGGCAGCGCGTCGAGGAGGCGGTCAGGGCCACCGGCAGCGCCGAGCTGTCGACCCACGACGTGGGACTGGCCATACTCGGTCCGCTTCAGGACCTCGACCTGGTCGCGTATCTGCGCTTCGCCTCGGTCTACCGGGCGTTCGACTCGCTCGAGGACTTCGAGACGGCCATCACGGAGCTGCGCGAGCAGTTGCCACCCACCACTCCCGGCGGGCTCGACGAGGACCTCGGAGTCCCCGCGCCCGCAGTCGCCGCCGACTGAGCGGAACGGCGGGGACCCACAGATTTGCCGGAGCGCCAGGTGCGCCGAGGCGGCAGACATCACCGTGTTGCGGGAAGATCCGCGCACATTAGGGCGTTTTCGCCCGTATAGGGAGGCGGAATGACAGAGACGACGAGCGGCCCGGCACGCGGTTCCCGTACCAAGGGATCCAAGGCGAGCAAGGGTCTGCGCATCGAGCGCATCCACACCACCCCCGGCGTGCATCCGTACGACGAAGTGGTCTGGGAGCACCGTGACGTCGTCATGACCAACTGGCGCGACGGCTCGATCAACTTCGAGCAGCGTGGCGTCGAGTTCCCCGACTCCTGGTCGGTGAACGCGGTCAACATCGTCACCAGCAAGTACTTCCGCGGCGCGGTGGGCAGCCCCAAGCGCGAGAAGAGCCTGAAGCAGCTCATCGACCGAGTGGTGCTCACCTACCGCAAGGCGGGCGAGGACCACGGATACTTCGCCTCCCCCGCGGACGCCGAGATCTTCGAGCACGAGCTGACCTACGCGCTGCTGCACCAGGTGTTCAGTTTCAACTCCCCGGTGTGGTTCAACGTCGGCACCGCTCAGCCCCAGCAGGTCTCCGCCTGCTTCATCCTGTCCGTCGACGACTCCATGGAGTCGATTCTCGACTGGTACAAGGAAGAGGGCATGATCTTCAAGGGCGGTTCCGGCGCCGGCCTGAACCTCTCCCGGATCCGCTCCTCCAAGGAGCTGCTCTCCTCCGGCGGCAACGCCTCGGGACCGGTCTCCTTCATGCGCGGCGCGGACGCCTCCGCGGGCACCATCAAGTCGGGCGGCGCCACCCGCCGCGCCGCCAAGATGGTCGTCCTGGACGTCGATCACCCCGACGTCGAGGCGTTCATCGAGACCAAGGTCAAGGAAGAAGAGAAGATCCGCGCCCTGCGCGACGCGGGCTTCGACATGGACCTGGGCGGCGACGACATCACGTCGGTGCAGTACCAGAACGCCAACAACTCCGTCCGTGTGAACGACGAATTCATGAAGGCGTACGAGTCCGGCTCGAAGTTCGGGCTGCGCGCCCGGATGACCGGTGAGGTCATCGAGGAGGTCGACGCCAAGGCGCTCTTCCGCAAGCTCGCCGAGGCCGCGTGGGCCTGCGCCGACCCGGGCATCCAGTACGACGACACGATCAACCGCTGGCACACCTCGCCGGAGACGGGCCGGATCACCGCCTCGAACCCGTGCAGCGAGTACATGCACCTCGACAACTCGAGCTGCAACCTCGCCTCGCTCAACCTCATGAAGTTCCTGCGCGACGACGGCAAGGGCAACCAGTCCTTCGACGCCGAGAGCTTCGCCAAGGTCGTCGAGCTGGTCATCACCGCGATGGACATCTCCATCTGCTTCGCCGACTTCCCGACCCAGAAGATCGGCGAGACCACCCGAGCCTTCCGCCAGCTCGGCATCGGCTACGCCAACCTCGGCGCGCTGCTGATGGCGACCGGCCACGCGTACGACTCCGACGGCGGTCGCGGCCTCGCCGGTGCCATCACTTCGCTGATGACCGGCACTTCCTACAAGCGCTCCGCCGAACTGGCCTCGGTCGTCGGCGCGTACGAGGGCTACGCCCGCAACGCGGATGCCCACAAGCGCGTCATGAAGCAGCACTCCGACGCCAATGGCGCCGCCACCCGCGTGGACGACCTGGACACCCCCGTCTGGGCCGCGGCCACCGAGGCCTGGCAGGACGTCGTCCGGCTGGGCGAGAAGAACGGTTTCCGTAACGCGCAGGCGTCGGTGCTCGCGCCGACCGGCACCATCGGCCTGATGATGGACTGCGACACCACGGGCGTCGAGCCGGACCTGGCCCTGGTCAAGTTCAAGAAGCTCGTCGGCGGCGGCTCGATGCAGATCGTCAACAACACGGTGCCCGCGGCCCTCAAGCGGCTCGGATACCAGGCCGAGCAGGTCGAGGCGATCGTCGCCCACATCGCCGAGCAGGGCAATGTGATCGACGCCCCGGGTCTGAAGCCCGAGCACTACTCGGTCTTCGACTGCGCCATGGGTGAGCGCGCGATCTCCGCCATGGGTCACGTACGGATGATGGCCGCCGCCCAGCCGTTCCTGTCGGGCGCGATCTCCAAGACGGTCAACCTGCCGGAGACGGCGACCGTCGAAGAGGTCGAGGAGGTCTACTTCGAGGGCTGGAAGCTCGGCCTGAAGGCGCTCGCGATCTACCGCGACAACTGCAAGGTCGGCCAGCCCCTCTCGGCCAAGAAGAAGGACGAGAAGCCGGCCGAGGCCGCCGCCGAGGCGCCCGCCGCAGTCGAGAAGGTCGTCGAGTACCGTCCGGTCCGCAAGCGCCTGCCCAAGGGCCGCCCCGGCATCACCACGTCCTTCACGGTCGGCGGCGCCGAGGGCTACATGACGGCGAACTCCTACCCGGACGACGGCCTCGGCGAGGTCTTCCTCAAGATGTCCAAGCAGGGCTCCACCCTCGCGGGCATGATGGACGCCTTCTCCATCGCCGTCTCGGTGGGCATGCAGTACGGCGTCCCGCTGGAGACCTACGTCTCGAAGTTCACCAACATGCGCTTCGAGCCCGCCGGTCTCACCGACGACCCGGACGTACGGATGGCGCAGTCGATCGTCGACTACATCTTCCGCCGCCTGGCGCTGGACTTCCTGCCCTTCGAGACCCGCTCCGCGCTGGGCATCCACTCCGCGCCCGAGCGGCAGCGCCACCTGGACACCGGCTCCTACGAGGCCGCCGAGGAAGAGGTCGACGTCGAGGGCCTGGCGCAGTCCGCGCCGCGCGAGGTCCGCGAGGCAGAACCCCGTAAGCCGCTGGCCGTGGCCAAGCCCGAAGCGGGCGCGGCGGCGGTACCGGCGCCCAAGGAAGCGCACAACTCCACGGAACTGCTGGAGATCCAGCTCGGCCTCAACGCCGACGCGCCGCTGTGCTTCTCCTGCGGCACCAAGATGCGCCGCGCGGGGAGCTGCTACCTGTGCGAGGGCTGCGGATCGACGAGCGGTTGTAGCTGACATCCGGGCGCGGCCCGTTTGTTGAACTGACTGGTCAGGGCGGTGGGGGGGGGGGGGGGGGGGGGGGGGCCCCCCCCCCCTCCCCCCCCCCCCCCCCCCCCCCTCCCCCCCCCCCCCCCGGAAAAACCCCCC
>NZ_JBVHMF010000036.1:0-66844 GCF_055558595.1 Streptomyces sp. NPDC025721
CACACTCGCGATCCCCGCATCCCGGCAGGCACGGGCAACGCGGACAGCAATTTCACCGCGGTTCGCGATGAGCACCTTGCGCACGATGGCTCCCTTGGCTCATTTGGCTGGTTCGGCTTCCCCGACTCCGGCGGCTTCCCGGCTCCGACGCCCCGCGGCGGTCAGGGGCCGCGCGACGGACGGCCGCGCTCACGGCGTCCAGCCGCCGCTCCGGCCGCCGCGCCGCCACTGGCCGGGGCCGCGGTCCGAGGCGGGGACCGTGCCCCGCCGCCACGATCGCCGCGAAGGCGACCGCCGCGCCGCCGGCTCGTCACCGAGCGCGGCGCCGGCGCCCGCCCACACCGCGAGCAGTGCGGCCAGCTCCTCGGCGGTGGGCTCGCCCCGCACCACCCGGATGTCGGGGTCGCGCGCGCCGCTCACAGCGGGATGTTCCCGTGCTTGCGCGGCAGCCGCGTCACCCGCTTGTCGGCGAGCGCGCGTAGCGCCTGGGCCACCTGCCCGCGGGTCTCGTGCGGCATGATCACCGCGTCCACGTAGCCCCGCTCGGCGGCGACGTACGGGTTGCACAGCGCCTGTTCGTACTCGGCGCGCAGCCGGTCGCGCTCGGCGGCCGGGTCCTCGGCCTGCTCGACGGCGCGGCGGTGCAGGACGGTGACCGCGCTCTCGCCGCCCATGACGGCGATCTCGGCGGTGGGCCAGGCGAGGTTGACGTCGGTGCCGAGGTGCTTGGAGCCCATGACGCCGTACCCGCCGCCGTACGCCTTGCGGGTGACGACCGTGACCATGGGGACGGTGGCCTCGGCGTAGGCGTAGATCAGCTTGGCGCCGCGCCGGATGATGCCGCCGCGTTCCTGCTCCAGGCCCGGCAGAAAGCCGGGGACGTCCACGAAGGTGAGGACGGGGATGTGGAAGGCGTCGCAGGTGCGGATGAAGCGGGCGGCCTTCTCGCTGGCGTCGATGTCGAGCGCCCCGGCCATGTGAGAGGGCTGGTTGGCGACCACGCCGACACTGCGGCCCTCCACCCGGCCGAAACCGCAGATGATGTTGCGGGCGAACAGTTCCTGCGTTTCGAGGAGCTCGCCGTCGTCGAGGACGGTGTGGATCACCTGGTGCATGTCGTAGGGCCGGTTGGCCTCGTCGGGGATCAGCTCGTCGAGCGCGAGGTCGGCGGCGGTGAACTCCTCCGCGGCGCGCACCTCGTAGTCGGGCGCGTCGTCCATGTTGTTCGACGGGAGGTAGCCGAGGAGCAGGCGGACGTACTCGAACGCCTCCTTCTCGTCGCGCGCGAGGTGGTGGGCGTTGCCCGAGACGGCGTTGTGGCTGTAGCCGCCGCCCAGTTCCTCGCGGTCGATCTGGTGGCCGGTCACCGTCTTCAGCACGTCGGGCCCGGTGACGAACATGTGGGAGATGCCCTCGACCATGACGATGAAGTCGGTGATCGCCGGGGCGTAGACGGCGCCGCCCGCGCAGGGGCCGGTCATCAGGGAGATCTGCGGGATGACGCCGGACGCCTGGACGTGCCGCTTGACCAGTTCGGCGTAGAGGGCGAGGGAGACCACGCCCTCCTGGATGCGGGCGCCGCCCGAGTCGTTGATGCCGATGATGGGACAGCCGGTGCGCAGCGCCAGGTCCATCACCTTGAGGATCTTCTCGCCGTAGACCTCGCCGAGGCTGCCGCCGAAGACGGTGAAGTCCTGGGCGAACAGGCAGACCCGGCGGCCGTCGATCGTGGCGTATCCGGTGATCACGCCGTCGCCGAGCGGACGCTGGCGGTCCATGCCGAAGTCGTGGCAGCGGTGCCTGGCCATGGCGTCCAGCTCGACGAAGCTGCCCGGGTCGACCAGGGCGTCGATGCGTTCGCGGGCGGTGAGCTTGCCCTTGTCGTGCTGGCGCGCGACGGCTGGTGCGTCGGTCGCCAGCCGCGCCGACTCGGCCCGCCTGCGGGTGAGTTCGGACAGCCGCTCGGCGGTGGTTCCTCTTCCTGGGCTTGCGGACACGGTGTCTCCTCGGTGCGTCATGACCTGGCCGTGCGGGCGTCGCGGGGCCCGGACGTCAGCCGCTTCGTACGACGGCGTCGGCCAGCGATCCGTCCGTGTAGAGCTGTCGGCAGGCGCGGCGTCGCACCTTGCCGCTGGAGGTCTTGGGCAGAGTGCCGCGCCGCACCAGCAGTACGTCGTCCGCCTCCAGCCGATGATTGTCCCAGACCGCCTCACGTACAAGCCTGTGCAGCCGTTCCGTACCGGTCTCGCGCAAGGTCCGCCCGTCGGCCTCCACGACGACGACCAGTTTCTCGGTGCTGCCGTCGTCCACGGAGAAGGCCGCCGCGCAGTTGGGGCGCAGGCCGGGGGCGGCGGTCTCGGCGGACAGTTCGATGTCCTGCGGGTAGTGGTTGCGGCCCGCGCGGATGACGAGGTCCTTGAGCCGCCCGTTGATGTACAGGGTGCCGTCGTGGAGGAAGCCGAGGTCGCCGGTGCGCAGATATTCGTGGCTGTCGTCGGCGGCGGGGGCGGTGCGGGCCCAGAAGGTCTCCTTGCTCGCCTCCGGGCGGCCCCAGTAGCCGGCCGCCACGCAGGGCCCGTTGATCCAGATCTCGCCGACGCGGCCGTCGGGCAGCGGGTTCAGGGTCGCGGGGTCGACGATCCTGATCCGGGTCCCAGGCTCCGGCGCGCCGCAGCCGACGATCGGCACGGCGCCGGGCGCGTCCGCGTCGACCTGCCGGACCACGCCGTCCCGCAGGGCGTCGTCGGAGACCCACAGGGCGGCGGGTTCCCGGTCGACGCGGTCGCCGGTGGCCTTCAGGGTGTTCTCGGCGAGCCCGTAGCCGGGGCACATCGCGCGCGGGTCGAAGCGCGCGGGGGCGAAGGCGGCGGCGAAGTTCTCGATGGTCCGCCAGCGCACCGGTTCCGCGCCGTTGCCCGCGACCTGCCAACTGGACAGGTCGAGGCCCGGGCCGATCCGGCCCTCCGCGGCGGCTGACACGCACAGGTCGTACGCGAAGCCGGGCGCGGCGGCGTGCGTGCCGCGGAACCGCGAGATCGCCTCCAGCCAGCGGGCCGGGCGGCGGATGAACGCCTCGGGTGTCATCAGATACGAGGTCGGGCCCGCCCACAGCGGCAGCACGATCCCGAACAGCATGCCCATGTCGTGGAAGAGCGGCAGCCAGGACACCACGGTGGCGCCGGGGCCGCAGGGCCACAGGTCGTCGGTCTCCCGCGCGTTGGCCATGAAGTTGGCGTGGGTGACCATCACGCCCTTGGGGTCGCCGGTCGACCCCGAGGTGTACTGGAGCAGCGCGGTGTCGCCCGGTCCCGGCAGCGTGCCGTGCCACTGCTCCGGGTCCGCGCCCCCGGCGGCGTCCTCGGGCAGTTCGTCGGTGGGGATCAGCGTCAGGCCGGTCAGCTCCGGGCGGTCGCCGAACCGCTCCCGCAGCTCGCGTGCCACGGCGGCCGTGGTGAGGACGGCGTGGGTTGCCGCGTCGTCGGCGATGCCGCGCAGCCGCTGGAGTCCGCTGACCCGGCTGGGCACCTGGACCGGCGCCGCGGCGATGCCCGCGTACATGCAGCCGAGCAGGGCGCGGACGAAATCGAATCCTGAGGGGTAGAGCAGTACGGCGTTGCGGCCGGCGAGTCCCGCCGCGATGAGCGCGGCGGCGTGCCGCCGGGCGTCGGCGTCGAGGGCGCCGTAGGTCAGCGGGTCCTGCGGCTCCTCGCCGTCGTGCAGGAAGACGAAGGCGGTGTCGTCCGGCCGTGTCGCGGCGCGCAGCCGCAGCGCGTCCACCAGGGTGCGCACCTCGGGCAGGGTGCGCAGGTCGAGCGGCGCGGAGGGGTCGGGGTACGGGGGCACGGCCTCGGCGACGGGCTGTCGCGTCAGGTCGATGCTCATGGTCAGCGCTCCTTGTCGAGCCGGGCGAGCCGTCCGCGGTAGAAGGTGAGCGGGCCGTCGTCCTCCAGCGTGCCGAGCGAGGTGACGGCGCCGACCACGATCCGGTGGTCACCGCCGTGGTACTCGTCGGCGACCTTGCACTCCAGGTAGCCGATGGCGTCGCGCAGGATGGGCGCGCCGACGCTGCCGCTGAGGCAGTCCAGCCCGTCGAAGCGGGTCGGCCCCGGTGCGGCGAAGCCCATGGCGACCGGGCCCTGTGCCGCGCCGAGGATGCTCACGGCGAAGGTCCCGGTGGCGCGGACGGCGGCCAGCAGCCGGGAGTCGTGCCGCAGGCAGAACAGCACCAGGGGCGGTTCCAGCGAGACGGAGGTGAAGGAGTTGACGGTGGCGCCGACCCACTGCCCGTCGATCACGCTGGTGACGACGGTGATGCCGGTGGTGAAGTGCCCGCACACCTGGCGCATGGCGGACGGCTCCGGCGGCAGGGCCTGGGCGGGGAACCTCTTGGTTCCGGTGTCTGCTTCCATGTCCACGATCCCCAGGTGGGCGAGTCTGCGTCGGATGTCCTGTTCCTGGTCAGTCGTCATGGCCGAGGTCTTTTCCGCCGCCGCGCGCACCGTAGGGCCGCACCAGGCGCAGCACTCCCGGTGGTGCTTCCTTGCGCGCCCACAGCAGGGTGCGCACCCGTTGCGGGGTGGTGAGGACGTACTCGCGGTCGGTGGGGTCGCCGAAGCCGTAGATCGGCGGCACCATCGCTTCGTTCCGCAGGCGGACGAAGATCCGGTCGGCGCTCTGGCGGGCGGTGGCGCGGCCCTCGGCGGTGTCGCGGCAGGCGGCGAGGGTGAAGTCGAGCAGCTCGCGGTATTCCGGCAGCGTCTCGTGGCAGACACCGGTGGCGGGGTCGGCGCGCAGCGAGGTGAGGGCGGCCTCGGCGGCGCCGGACGCCATCGTCTTGGCGCTCCGCTTGAGGGAGAGCGCGTCGAACATGGTGCCCAGCAGCCAGACCCTGGCCGTCGCACTCCACAGCGCGGGGTGCGAACTGGCGGCCAACGCGGCGTCCACCAGGCGGTCCTGACGGTCCGCCATGCCGTGCTGCAAACGCTCCAGATAACGGAAGCGGCCCGCCGACCAGTCGTCGTCCCTGGCCGCGGCGAGGATGTCGGAGGCCGCGGAGTAGACGAGTTGGGCGGAGGTGTAGAGGTCGCGGCCGAGGACCGGGTCGCCGCCGAGCGCGGAGCCGTCGAGCAGCAGCATGCGGTCGCCCACGGTGCGCGAGGCGTGCCACTGGCCGGAGTCGGCCGTCCAGCAGAACATCGGCTGCGCGTCGGCGAGTTGGGCGGCGACGGCCGGGTGACGGGCGGCGCGGGCGAGGATCTCCTCCCAGCCGTCGGTCCCCTGCCGGGGGAAGCGGGCGGCGTCCAGCGACAGGGTGACGGTGGCGAGCGCGGAGCCGGCCGGCGTACCCGAGCCGTTGCGGAAGTGGCCCACCTGTATCCAGCCGCCGTCGAAGACGTGGTGCAAGGTGCCCTGCGACCAGGGGTGCGAGCCCTTGAGGACCGGCGCGACCCGCTCGTACGGCCGTACGCCGACGGCGTGCGCGCCGATCACCCGCGTGCCGGTGCCCCCGGAGACCCGCTCGGCGCCGAGCGCGCGGGCCACGGCCGAGTCGGGGCCGCCGGTGTCGACCACGAAGCGGGTGCGTATCTCCTCACCCGAGGTCAGGGTCAGGCGTACCCGGTCGTCCTCGGCGACGGCCTTGTCGACCCGGACCCGCTGCCGTACCCGGGCGCCGTACCCGACGGCCGCGGCGAGCATCCAGGCGTCCAGGTCGGGCCGGTAGAAGCGGCTCTCGCCGTGCTCCGAGGGGATGTTGAACTGGAGGGAGTCGGCCCGCCGGTGCCCGGCGCCCTCGTGGTGGTGCACGAAGCCGAGGGTGCGCTGCACGCCGCAGTTGTACGACAGTTCGCGCCCGACCCGTCCCGCGTCGGCGAGCAGCGCGATCTCCGGCACCCGGAAGCGCTCGGCGATCACCTCGTAGAGGAACGAGGTGCACGGCAGCGTCATCTCACCCGGCTCGCTGCCGGACGTGTCGTGCTCGCCGAGCAGCAGGACGCGCAGGCCGTGCCGGGCGAGGATCACGGCCAGCGAGGTGGCCGTGATCCCGGTGCCCAGGACGGTGACGTCCGGGTCACGCTGGTCGTCTCCGATGTGGTCGGGGTCGGTTCTCATGGTGCCCATCACCTGTTCGGGTCGGATACGGATGGGTCAGCCGCCGTGCGCGACGCGTTCCATGGCGAAGCCGCGCATGGCGTGGGTCACCGTGCCCGCGATGTCGGCGGGTGCCTTGGTCCGGGCCCAGGCGACGGTGCGCGCCATGCGCGCGGGGGTCGCGTGGAAGAAGTGGTTGCCCGGCTTGTCGAGGTTGAGCGGCGGCGGGATGAAGTCGGCGGCGGAGAGCTGCGCGAACAGCCGCCGGGTCGCCTCCTGCGGTGTGATGGTGCCGTTCTCCACCTGCTCGCTGACGGCGGTGGTGTGGCGCAGCAGTTCGTTGCAGCCGTCGTGGGTGGGGAAGGGCGAGCCGAGGTACTTGGAGTGCTCCATCTCGCGCAGCGGGCCGGTGTCGCCGCCGCGCCGCAGCCGGTCGTAGACGCCTTCGAGGTGGAAGGTGCCGAGCACGGTGGAGATCGCCCAGGTCCTGAAGACCGCGTTCCACATCTCGTAGTCGCGGAAGGCGATGAAGGAGCTGTTGACCAGGTCGTCGTTGGCGCTGAGCAGGCCCTGCTCCAACTGCTCGACGAAGGCGAAGCGTTCGCGGGAGAAGTCGTCGTCGCGGATCGCGTCGAGCAGCCGGTAGCCCAGGACGTTGACGACTTCGAGGGTGTTGGTCAGGCCGCGGGAGTAGAGCGCGTCGATGAATCCGGCGGCGTGCGCGGTGATGCAGAAGCGGTCGCCGACGGTGCTGGTGGTCGAGTACTGCAACCGGCCGGTGGAGACCCACTCGCGGACCGGGCGGGCGTTCTTGAACTGCGGTGCGATGTCGGGGAACCGGCTGAGGAATTCGTCGAATTCCTGCTGCGGCGGGCCGTCGGGCCGCGGGTGGCGGCGCGGGTCCAGGGTGAGGCCGACGCTGCACAGCCGGTTGGTGCCGCCCTTGTTGTTGTCGAAGGGGATCACCCACAGCCAGCCGCCGTCGAAGACGTGGTGCAAGGTGCCCTGGTGCCACGGGCTGGGGTTGCCGTACTGCGACGGGTTGCGCATGACGTCGTCGTACGGGGTGACGCCCACCATGTGCGTGAACAGCGAGCGCGAGTGGTGCTTGAAGCGGGTGGGCTGTTCGCGCAGGCCGAAGTGCTCGGCGACCGGGGAGCGGTGGCCGCTGGCATCGACCACGTAGCGGGCCTGGAAGGTCTCGCCGCGGTCGGTGGTCAAGGTGACGCCCGAGCCGTCGATGTCGACGTCCTGGATCCGGGTCTGCTGCCGCAGGACCGCGCCGTAGGAGGCGGCGGTGTACGCCATGTAGGCGTCGATGTCCTGCCGGTAGAAGTGGTTCTCGGTGTGCAGCATCTTCGGGATGACGAACTGGTTGACCTCGTCGGGCCGTTGGGCCTGGCCCTCGCGCTGGTAGACGAAGCCGAAGTTGCGCTTGACGCCGCAGGCCCCGGTCACGTGCTTGCGTACGCTCTGGAAGCTGGCGAGGTGGGCGATCTCCGGCACGTCGTAGCGGGCGCTGACGACCTTCATCAGCACCGAGGTGTAGGGGATGGTGGACTCCCCGATGGCGAACCGCGGGTGGGTGCCGGCGTCCAGCAGCAGCACCTTGGCGCCGTTGCGGGCGAGCACGGCGCCCAGGATCGAACCGGCGATGCCTGCGCCGAGAATGGCTACGTCGTGGCGGGTGTTCATCTGCGACCTCCTGGGATACGGCGGTGTGTCCTGGGGCTTCGGCCGGTGCAGCCGGATCGGTGGGTCAGTGCTGACGGGCGACCTCGGCGGCGAGCAGCCGTGCCCAGTGGACGGCCGGTTCCTCGAAGAAGGGACGGGGTTCCAGGCGCAGGGCCAGGTCGGCGCGGTAGCGGGCGATGACCTGCGTCACCCCCAGCGAGTCCAGTCCCAGGTCGAGCAGGCTGATGTCGTCGGTGATCTCGGTGAGCGCGACGCCGAGGTGGTCGGCGAGGACGGTTCTGACGTAGCCGTCGAGCAGCGGTTCGCGCTGGTCGGCGGGCGCGTCCAGGACGGCCCGCAGGTGTTCGGAGGGACCCTGGTCCTGGCCGGGACCGGCGCTGTCGGCGCGGACCTCGGTCAGCAGCGGGCGGGCGCGGCGCGATTCCAGCAGCGGGCCGAGCGTCGTCCAGTCGGCGCCGGAGACCACGGCGTGCGCGGTGTCGGAGGCGAGCAGCGGGCCCAGGTGCCGCAGCCCGGTCTCCGGGTCGATCGCCCGGAGCCCCAGGGCCTCCAGACGGGCCATCAGCTCGTCGCCGCCCAGGCCGCTGGCCACCCGCCAGGGGCCCCAGCTCACGCTGAGCGCGGTGGCGCCGGTGCCGCGCCGGTAGGCGGCGAGCGCGTCGAGGAAGCGGTTGGCCGAGGCGTACGCGCCCAGGTGCGCCGAACCCCACACGGAGGCGATGGACGACATCAGCAGGAAGAAGTCCAGCGGTGCGCCGTCCAGCAGCCGGTGCAGCGTCCAGGCTCCCTCGACCTTGGGCAGCAGCACGGCGTGCAGCGACTCGGGGTCGGCCTCCGCGATGTTCTGCGCCCCGGCCAGGCCCGCGGCGTGGATGACGCCGCGCAGCGGCTGCCCGCTGTCGGCGATGTCCGCGAGGACCGCCGCCATGCCCGCCTCGTCGCCCACGTCGGCGGCGGCGACGGTCACCCGCGCGCCCTCGGTCTCCAGGGCGCGGATGGCGGCGACCCGCTCGGCGACGGGCGCGGGGAGCGCCGGGTCGTCCCAGCTCTGACGCGGGGGCAGGCCCGCGCGGCCGGTGAGGACCAGGTGCCGGGCGCCGAGGCCGACCAGCCACTCGGCCAGCGTCAGCCCGAGGCCGCCGAGCCCGCCGGTGATCAAGTAGCTTCCTTCGCCGGTCACTTGGAGGCGCGGGGCGTCGTCGGCCGGGGGGCCGGAGCGGATCAGACGGGGGACGAGGCGGGCGCCGCCGCGGTAGGCGACCTCGTCGTCCTCGTCGCCGAGGAGCAGTTCCTCGGCCAGTTCCGCGGCGCCGCTGTCGGCCGCGCCGCCTTGCGGGTCCAGGTCGACGGCCCCGCCCCACAGGTCGGCGTGTTCCAGCGAGACGACCTTGGCGAGGCCGGTGAGCAGCGATCCCGCCAGGCCCTCGGGGGCCTCCTCCTCGCCGGTGGCCTGCGCGCCGCGGGTGACCAGCCACAGCCGGGGCGGCCGGGCCCCGGCGGTGGCGGCTTCGGAGGCGGAGCCGGGAGGCGCCTGAGAGGCACCTTCGGCGAGCGCCTGGATCAGGTGCACCACGGTCTCGGGTCCCGTCACACGGGCCCGCGCCAGGTCCTCGACGGTGGTCTTGTCGCCGCCGGGCGCGTCGAGGGCCGCCAGGTGCACGATCCGGTCGACCGGGCCGACGTCGGCCAGCAGAGCGCGCAGCGCGGCGGGATCGCCCGCGGGGACGCTCCTGGCGCCCGGCAGCCCGGCCGGACCGTCGCCGATCCTGGCCAGCACGCACTCCCCGCCGAGCGAGGACAGCTCCGCCGCCAGCCGCTCACCGACCCCCGTGGTGTCGGTGAACAGCAGGGTGCGCCCGGCCGGATCCGCGGCGCGGCCCGCGCGCGGCGAGCGGCGCCACTCCACCGCGTACTGCGGGTAGTCCCCGGCTTCGGGGTCCGCGACCGCCCCGCCGGGTCCTGGCAGTACCGGAGAGGTGCCGTCGGCCAGCGGGAAGTTCAGTCGCAGCCGCTGGAAGGCGTACGTGGGCAGCGGCACGTGCCGGTCGGCGGTGGCCGGGTGCACCCGCGACCAGTCGACGGGTACGCCCCAGGCGTGCAGCGCGCCCAGGCTTCCCAGGACCTGCTCGGCCTCGGGCCGGCCGCGCCGCAGGGACGGCAGCCACAGCAGGTCGGGGTCGGGCAGGGCGCGGGCGGCCAGGCCGAGCAGGGTCCGGCCGGGGCCGATCTCCACGAAGGCGCCGACACCGGTCTCGCGCAGTGCCAGCACGCCGTCGTGGAAGCGGACGGGCTGCCGGGCGTGCCGGGCCCAGTAGCCGGGGTCCGCGAGGGTGGCGCGGTCCAGCGGCCGGCCGGTGAGGTTGGAGATCAGCGGGACGCGCGGCTCACGGAAGGTGATCTTCGCCGCCGCCTCCTCCAGCGGGGCGAGGACCGGGTCGAGCAGCGGCGAGTGGAAGGCGTGCGAGACGGTCAGCGGTTTGGCGGTCACACCCTCGCGGGCCAGCTCCGCCCGGATCTCCGCGATGGCATCGGCATCGCCGGAAAGGACCGTGTCCTGGGGCCCGTTGACGGCGGCGACGGCGACCAGGTCGGCGCGGGAGCCGATGGCCCGCTCGGCGGCCTGCGCGTCCAGTTGTACGGCGAGCATCGCGCCGGGCGCGGTCACCGACTCCATCAGCCGGGCCCGCAGGGCGATCAGCCCGAGCGCGTCCTCCAGGTCCACCGCTCCGGCGACGCACGCCGCCGCGTACTCGCCGACGCTGTGGCCGATCACGGCGGCGGGGCGGACACCCCAGGACGCCCACAGCTCGGCGAGCGCGAATTCGACGGCGAACAGCGCGGGTTGGGTGTAGCCGGTCCTGTCGAGCGAGCCGTCGGGCTCGACGGGGTGGACGATCTCCAGCAGCGGTCGGTCCAGGACCGGGTCGACGATCTCGGCGCAGCGCTCCAGAGCCTGCCGGAACACCGGCTCGGACTCGTACAACTCCCGTCCCATGCCCGCGAACTGGGCGCCCTGGCCGGTGAACATGAAGGCGGTCTTCACGCGGTGCGCGGCCTGGGCGCGGCGGGGGGCGGGGCCGCCGTCGCCGGTCCCGAAGTCGTGCAGCCGGTCGGCGAGCGAGGCGGTGTCGCGGGCGGTGAAGGCGGCGCGGACCTGCTGCGGTGAGCGGCCGGCGGCGATGGTGCGGGCCACGGAGTCCAGCGGGGTCGCCGGGTTGGCGCGCAGGAAGTCGGCCCAGCGCAGGGAGAGTTCACGCAGCGCCGGTTCGCTGCGGGCCGACGCGACGAACACTTCTGCCTGCCGCCCCGGCCGCGGGTCCGGCTCGGGCTGCTCGGTGGTCATGGCGGGCGGTTCCTCGATGACGAGGTGGACATTGGTGCCGCTGGCGCCGAACGAGCTGAGGCCCGCGGTGCGCGGCTGCCCGTCGGACGGCCACGGGGTGTGCTCGGCGGCGACCCGCAGGTGCAGCGCGTCCCAGTCGACGTTGGGGTTGGGCGTGCGGAAGTGCAGGCTCGCCGGGATCTCGCCGTGGCCGACGGCCAGCACGCTCTTGATCAGCCCGGCGATGCCCGCCGCCGCCTCCAGGTGGCCGACGTTGGTCTTCACCGACCCGACGTAGACGGGGTGATCCGCCGAACGGCCGGTGCCGAGGACGGTCTCCAGGCTGCGCAGTTCGATGGGGTCGCCGAGGGCGGTGCCGGTGCCGTGCGCCTCGACGTAGCCGATCCGGTCTGCGGTGACTCCCGCGTCGGCGAGGGCCGCGCGGATGACCTCCTGCTGCGCCTTGCCGCTGGGTACGGAGATGCCGCTGGCGTGGCCGTCGTGGTTGACGGCGCTGCCCCGGATGACGGCGAGCACCCGGTCGCCGTCGGCCACCGCGTCGCTGAGCCGCTTGAGCACCACCAGACCGCAGCCCTCGCCGCGTGCGTAGCCGTCGGCGGAGGCGTCGAACGCCTTGCAGCGGGCGTCGGGCGAGACCGCCCCGGCCTTGCTGACCAGCACGAAGCCGTACGGGGACAGGATGACGTTGACCCCGCCCGCAAGTGCCAGATCGGTCTCGCCCAGGCGCAGGGCCTGGCACGCCTGGTGGACGGCGACCAGTGAGGAGGAGCAGGCGGTGTCGACGACCTGCGCGGGTCCGCGCAGCCCGAAGGTGTGCGCGATGCGTCCGGCGATGAAGCTGTTCTCGCCGAGGAGTTGGTAGCCGTCGATCGCGGCCGGGTCGCCGTACTGCTGCCGCAGCCGTACGTAGTCGCTGGTGCTCGCGCCGATGTAGACGCCGGTGCGGGAGCCGTCCAGCGAGTCGTGCGGGATGCCGGCCCGCTCCAGCGCCTCCCAGGCGACTTCGAGCGCGATCCGCTGCTGGGGGTCCATTCCGAGCGCTTCGCCCGGCGCGATCCCGAAGAGCTGCGCGTCGAAGGTGTCGGCGCTGTCCAGGAAGCCGCCTTCCACGACGTACGCCTTCGCGGGCGCCTCGGGGTCGGGGTCGTAGTACGGGTCGGTGTCCCAACGGTCGCGCGGGAAGGGGCCGATGGCGTCCACGCCGTCGCGCAGCAGGTCCCACATGCGCTCGGGCGAGTCGGCGCCGCCGGGGAAGCGGCAGCCGACGCCGATGACGGCCACCGGGCTGTGCAGCGCGGCCCGTTGGTCCTCGACCATCGTGCGCAGCCGCCCGATGGTCTCCAGTGCCTGGGCGAGGCGGGACCGTTGGTCCGGTGCGCGCTCCGGCGTACGGTCCGATGTGCGGGGTCCGGCACCGTCGGTGGGCTGGTTCATCGCTTGTCTCCCTCGATGAGGGCGTTCACGGCGGCGACTTCGGCGTCCAGACGGGCGAAGAGGTCCGCGTCGTCGGGGTCGTCGTAGTCGTCTTCATCGGTGAGGTCGCCGGTGACGGTGGCGTTGTCCGCGGTGCCTTCGGCGCTTTCGGCGCGTCCGGTGGTCGCGGCGTTCTCTGCGCGTCCGGTGTCTTCGGTACGGGTGACGCTGTCGGCGGCGGGCTGCGGCGCGTCAGACCGCTCGTCGCCCGATCCGCCGACCACCTCGGCGGCGAGGAATCCGGCCACGGCGTCGCCCGTCGGGTATTCGAAGGCGAGTGTCGCGGGGAGCGCGCTGCCGAAGCGGCGCTCCAGCCGTACCTTCATCTCCAGCGCCGTGATGGAGTTCAGGCCCAGTTCGAAGAAGCCCTGCCGGGGCTCGAGTTCGCCGGGTCCGTCCAGGCCGAGCACCACCGCCACCTCCTCCAGGACGCACTCCAGCAGCAGATCGCCGCGCGCCGCGTCGGGCAACGAGCGCAGCTTGTCCAGCAGCGCGCCGGAGTCACCGGGCGCAGCCGCCGCCTCGGCGGCCAGGGCGTCGAAGAGCGGCCAGGGACGGGCCTGTTGGTAGAGCGGCAGCAGCAGGCCCCAGTCGGCGTCGGCCGCGGCGGCGCCGGTCAGGCCCGCCGCGGTGATCCGGTCGAGCAGTTCCACGGCGATGCCGGGCGGGAGCGGGCGCATGCCGCTGCGCGTCAGCCGGTTGGCGCTGTCGCGGTCCAGCAGATCCACGTCGAGCCAGGGCGCCCAGGCGATGGCGCAGACCGGCAGGCCCAGGGCGCGCCGGTGCCCGGCGAGGGCGGTGAGCAGCGCGTCCACCGGGGCCTGCACGCCCGCCCCGATCGCCGCCCAGGCCGACGCCACGGTGCCCCATACCTGGAAGAGGTCCAGGTCGGTACGCGTGTCGAGCGCTGCTTGGTGCAGCAGCCACGCGCCGCGGGCGCGGTCCTCGACCGCCTCGGCGATCGCGGCGGCGGTCGGCTCCTGGTCGATCGGCAGATTCCAGCCGACGCCGAGCCAGATCACGCCCGCGACGGGGTGTCCGGCCGCGGCCTCGTCCTCGATCAGCCGGGTCGCCTGCTTGGCGTCCTCCACGCGGGGCACGACCAGCGTGCGGCCCGCGCCGCGCGCGGTCAGCCAGGCGGCCACCCGGTCGGGCAGCGGTCCTTCCGCGCCCGCCACCAGATAGCTGCGGTCGGCGGCCAGTTCGACCGGCTCGAACAGCGGCGGCGGGGCCGGGGCGCGCAGCACCCGGGCGGTGAGCCTGCGTCCGGCGCGCAGCGCGATCTGGTCCTCGACGTCCTCGCCTCCGGCGCGGTCGGCGCCGTGGGCGAGCAGTTCGGCCGCGACGGCCGCCGCGTCCTCCTCCACACCCGAGGTCAGCGGGTCCAGGTCGAGCGCGGCGCCCCAGGCGGTGGGGCGTTCCACGCCGGAGACGATCGCGGACTGCCGCAGCGGTGCCTGTGCGGCGGCGGGCAGTTCCAGCTCGTCCACCGCGACCGCGCCCCGCGTCACGTACAGCACGCGTGCGCCGCTGCCGACCGCCGCCGTCACGGAGGCGACCGCCGTCACCCCCGCGCACGCGTCGGCCACGGCGAGGGGGTCGGGCTCGTCCCGCTCCGGCAGGTCCAGCGCCCCGAGGTGCACGACGTCCCGGCAGCCGGGCCCGGTGCGCAACTCCCGCAGCGCGTCGGCGAGTCGCTGCCGTACGGCGTCGGGCTCGCCGTCGGCCGCCAGCAGGGTCGTGGGCCGGCCTTGTGCGGCCAGTGCCCGTGCCAGTTCTTCGGCGACGCCGCCGCGGTCCGCGAGGACGACGGTGACAGGTCCGGTCAGGAGCGCCCCCGCTCCCCCGGCGGCTGTGGACGGGTCGTCGTCGGTCCGTGATGCGCCGAGGCCGTCCCGCTGGGCCGGGACATGGGCGGTCAAGCCGCGCTGCGGAGGCCCGGCTTCGAGCCGAGCCGGGGTTTCGGCCGGCCGCTGCTCGGGCTGACGGACCGTCAGCGGGCGCTCCTGCCAGCCGAGGACGTACAGGCTGGTGGTGAGGCGCGCGGTCTCCTCCTGGTTGAGGACGCGGCCTCGCGGCGGGGCGAGGCGCAGGCCGGTGATCTCGGCGAGCGGCCGGCCCTCGGGGGTGGTCAGGCGGATGTCGGCGGTCGGGTCGCCCGCGGTGTCGGGGCGCAGGGCGGCGGTGACGAGGACGCGGTCGTCGGGGGCCGCGTACAGGGTGAGGCTGTCGAGGGAGGCGGGGAGCGGCGCCGGGTCGGCGGGGTCGGCGGACAGCAGGAACGCGGGCAGCCGCAGGGCGAGTTCGAGGAGGTCGGGGGCGAGGTGCCAGCGCATGGTGGCCGGGCGCAGCCGCAGTTCGAGTTCGATGCGGCCGTCGGCGGTCCGGGCCGATTCCGGGGTCGGCGCGCAGTCCCCGGTGGCGTGCCGGGCCACCCAGGCGCGCAGGGCCTCGTCGACCGGGCCGCGCGGGTGCGGCGGGGCGTCCGCAGCGGTGTCGGACGGCGCGCGTCCTGGCAGGGCGCGGCCCGAGACGAGGCGGCGGGGGCGCGGCGCGGTGTCGCTGGCGGGCTCCCACAAGGTGAGCGCCAGACCCGGCTGGTCGCCCGACGCGACCCGTTCCAGGGTGAGTTGGGTGGTGACGGAGCCGTCGGCCGGGACCAGCAGGGGGCGGTCGAGGGTGATGTCCTCAAGGCGGACGGGGCGGACGGGGCCGAAGGCGGTCCCGGCCGCGGCGACGGCCAGCTCCAGCCAGGTGGCGCCGGGCACCCGCAGTGCGGCGCCCACGGGTTCGGCGCCGAGCCGGGTGGCGGTACGGGCGTCGAGGTCCGTCTCCACGACGCGGCCCGACGGGGTGCGGACGTCGCGGGTCAGCAGCGGGTGGGCGCCCTTGTTCGCGGGGGCGGCGTCGCGCTGGTCGACCCAGTACCGCTTGTGCTCCCACGGGTAGGTCGGCAGCTCGGCGAGCGGGCCGTTCCCGGGGTGCAGCCGCGGCCAGTCCACGGCCTGGCCGCCGACGTGCAGGGCGCCGAGCCCGGTGAGCAGCGACTCCGGGCCGTCCTGGTCGCGCAGCAGTGACGGCACGAACAGTCCGTCGGTGCCCGCGGCCCGCAACTCCTGCTCGATGGGCACGAGTTGGATGGGGTGGGCGGACAGCTCCACGAAGGTGTCGTGTCCGTCCGCCGCCGCTGCCCGTACGGCGTCGGCGAACCGTACGGTCTGCCGCAGGTTCCGGCCCCAGTAGGCGGCGTCCAGGGGGGTGTCGGCGGCGAGCGGCGCGCCGTCCACCGAGGAGTACATCGGCAGGCGCGGGGCGGCCGGGGCCAGGCCGGTCAGGGCGTGTACAAGCTGTTCGCGCAGCGGCTCGGCCCAGGGGCTGTGGGCCGGGCCGCCGGCGTTGACCGCACGGAAGAACACGTTGCGCGCGCGCATTCGGGCGCCCAGTTCCTCCAGTGCGGTCGTCTCTCCCGACACCACCGTCGACTGTCGGCTGTTGACCACGGCGACGCACAACCGGTCGCCGTACGGTGCCAGTTCGTCCTCGGTGCGGTCGGCGTCGAGGCCGACCACGGCCATGCCGCCCTGGCCGACCAGGGCCCGCAGCAGGTGGGTGCGGCGCACCATGATCTCCGCGGCCTGCGCCAGGTCGAGCGCGCCCGCGCACAGGGCGGCCGACACCTCGCCCATGCTGTGGCCGAGCACGGCGGCGGGCTCGACGCCCAGGGCGCGCCAGCTCGCCGTCAGGCCGTACTGGGTGGCGAAGAGCATGATCTGCTGGTCGAGTTCGTTCGAAGGCTCGCGCGCGGATTCCAGCGCTTCGCGCACCGACCAGTCCAGGTGGCGGGCGAGCGCGGCGTCGCAGTCCGCGATCGCGTCCCGGAACACCGGGTCGGCGGCCAGCAGGGAGCGGCCCATGGCGGGCCAGTAGGAGCCGTGTCCGGAGAAGACGAAGACGGGTCCGCGTGCGCGTGCGGCGGCCTTGCCGAGGACGGTGCCGGGGACGCTGTCACCGTCGGCGACGGCGGTCAGTCGTTCGGCGAGCGCGGCGCGGTCGCGGCCCACGACGACCAGCCGGTGGTCGAGGTGGGAGCGGTGTACGGCCAGGGTCCGCGCCACGGCGGCCGGTTCCGCGCCGTGCGCGTCCCGTATCGCGTCGCCGTCCGGCTCGGCGGTGAGCAGTGAGCGCAGGGCGGCGGCCCGGTCGCGCAGTGCGGCGGGGGACGCGGCGGACAGCGGCAGGACGTGGAGGCGGGCGGTCAGGGCGGCGCCGTCGTCCGCGTCGGAGGTGCCGGAAGCATCGGGGACGTCGGATGCGTCGGAGGCGTCGGTCGCGGGGGCCTCGGCGAGCACGATGTGCGCGTTGGTGCCGCTGAAGCCGAAGGCGCTGACCCCGGCGACCCTGCGGCGCTCGCCGCGGGCCCACGGGCGGGCCTCGGTCGGGACGTCCAGGGGCAGTTCGTCCCAGGGGATGTCGGGGCTCGGCCGCGTGAAGTGCAGGTGCGCGGGCACCGTCTCGTGCCGCAGGGCCAGGACGGTCTTGATGAGTCCCGCGATGCCGGACGCGGCTTCCAGGTGGCCGATGTTGGTCTTCACCGAGCCGACCAGGCAGGGCTGCTGGGTCGTCCGTCCGGCCAACGCGGCGCCGAGCGCCCGCAGTTCGATCGGGTCGCCGAGCGGGGTGCCGGTGCCGTGCGCCTCGACGTAGTCCATGTCGTCGGCGCCGACGCGGGCGTCGGCGAGTGCGGCGCGCAGCAGTGTCTCCTGCGCGGGACCGTTGGGGGCGGTGAAGCCGCTGCTGGCGCCGTCCTGGTTGACGGCGGAGCCGAGGATCAGCGCCAGGACCCGGTCGCCGTCGCGCCGGGCGGCGGACAGCGGCTTGAGGATGACGGCTCCGCAGCCCTCGCCCCGCGTGTATCCGTCGGCGGTGGCGTCGAAGGTCTTGCACCGGCCGTCGGCCGCGAGGGCCCCGGCGGCGTCGCTGGCCCGGTGGATGGTGGGGCCGAGGATGAGATTGACGCCCGCGGCGACCGCGAGGTCGCTCTCACCCGAGCGCAGACTGGCCACCGCGAGGTGCACCGCGACCAGCGAGGACGAGCAGGCGGTGTCGACGGCCAGGCTCGGGCCGCGCATGCCGAGCAGGTACGACAGGCGGCCGGCGGCGGCGCTGAAGGAGGTGCCGGTGCCGTAGAAGGCGTCCACGTTGTCGGGGTGGCTGCCCACGATCTGGGCGTAGTCGGTGGAGTTCATGCCGAGGAAGACCCCGGTGCGGGACTCGGCGAGCGAGGTCGGCGGGACGCCCGCGTGTTCCAGCGCCTCCCAGGCCACTTCGAGGAACATCCGCTGCTGCGGGTCCATCACCTTGGCCTCGCGCGGCGGGATCCGGAAGAACGGCGCGTCGAAGCCCGCCGGGTCGTCGTCCAGGAAGCCGCCCCACCACACGCGCGGGTCGTCGAAGCGGCCGTCGGGGGCGCGGCGTACGGCGTCGCGGCCCGCGGTCAGCAGCCGCCAGTAGGCGTCCGGGCCCTCGGCGCCGCCGGGGAAGCGGCAGCCGACGCCGATGACGGCGATCGGCTCGGGCGCGCCGGGCGTACCGGTCGGCGCGGCCGGAGCCGCGGGCGTGGCGGTCGTACGGGACACGGCCGCCGTACCGGTCGTACGGGCCACGGCGGGCGCGGGAGCCGGGGCGTCGCCGAGCAGGCCGTCGAGGTAGTCGGCGAACCGCCGCACAGTGGGGTGGTCGAAGGCCGCGGTCTTCGGCAGCCGCAGCGGCACGGACCGTTCCAGCACCTTGCACAGCTCGACGGCGCCGAGGCTGTCCATGCCGAGGTCGGTGAAGCCGCGACCGCGCGCCACGGTGGTGCCGGAGGCCAGCCCCAGCACCTCCGCGGCGGCGTCCGCGACCAGGTCGGCGAGCTGGTCGCGGCTGGGGCGCGCCGGGGTCGCCGGAGCGGTGGGAGCGGCGTCCACCGGCGCGGGCAGGGCGGGCGGCGCCGTCTCGGACAGCGGCGCGCCCGGTGTGCTCAGGCGCAGCCCCACGGTCTCGGCGACGAGCCGCCCGGCCTCGTCGTACAGCTTCAACTCGCCGTGCAGTGCGCTCAGTCGCGGCAGGGTGTCGGCATCGGCGTTCGCGTCGGGCGCGGGGATGTCGAACCACAGCTTGTCGCCCTGCCACGGGTAGCCGGGCAGGTCAGTGACGGACGTGGGTCCCGGATTGACCTCGGGCCAACGGATGTCGACCCCGGCGGCGTAGAGCCCGGCCAGCGAGGTGCGCGCGGTGGCGACGTCGTCGGTGTCGCGGCGCAGGGTGGGGACGACGAGCCCGTCGACTCCCCGGTCCTCCAGGCTCTGGACGACGGGCTGGGCGAGCACCGGGTGCGGGCCCAGCTCCACGAAGAGGCGGTGACCGGCGTCGAGCGCGCGGCCGAGCGCGGCGGAGAAGCGGACCGGCTGGCGGAGGTTGCGTCCCCAGTAGTCGGCGCCGAAGGGGCCATCGGCGCCCGGCTCGCAGGTGAGGTGGACCGGCACGCGCGGCTTCGCCGGGGTGATCTCGCCGAGCAGTGCGACGAGTTCGTCCTGGTAGGGCGCCATCTGCGCGCTGTGGAAGGCGTATTCGCCAGGCATCGCGCGGTAGCCGTGGCCGAGCTCGGCCAGTTCGGCGCCCAGGGCCTCGACGGCCTCGGTGCGTCCGGAGACGACGGTGCTCGCGGGACCGTTGACGGCGGCCACGGTCACGTCGTCGCCGTATGCGGCGAGCAGCGGCAGCAGGTCGGCTTCGGGGAGGGCCACGGAGGCCATCCGGCCGCCGCCCTCGGCCCGTTGGAGGAGGCGTCCGCGGTGCACGATGACGCGTACGGCGTCGGTGAGGGTCAGTGCGCCCGCCACGTGGGCGGCGGCGATCTCGCCCATGCTGTGCCCGATGACGGCGGCGGGCTCCACGCCCCAGGAGCGCCAGAGCGCGGCGGCGGCCACCTGCACGGCGAAGACGACGGGCTGGGCGAATTCGGTCCGGGTCAGCCGGGAGTGCTCGGCGTCCGCGGTCAGTTCGCCGATCACCGACCAGCCCGCCTCCGCGGCGATCAGCTCGTCCACGCGGGTCAGTTCGGTCCGGAAGGCGTCCTCGTGGGCCAGCAGTTCGCGGCCCATGCCCGTCCACTGGCCGCCCTGCCCGGAGAAGACGAAGCAGACCTGCGGCAGGTCGTCGCCCGAGTCGCCCGGGTCGCCGAAGTCCCCGGCGTCCGTGCCGCCCCACTGCGCGCCGCCTCGCTCTTCCGCCGCCAGGTCCGGCACGGCGGAGTCGAGAGACGTCTCCAGCAACGCGCCGAGTTCCTGGGCGAGTTCGGCGGCCGTCCTGCCGGTGACGGCGATGCGGTGCTCGCGGTGCTGGGTGCGCCGGGTGCCCGCCGCCGTGACGTACGCGGCCAGTTCGGCCTCCGGCTGGTCGAGCAGCCGGTCGCGGTGCGCACGGGCCAGTTCGCGCAGCGCGGCGCCGGAGCGCGCGGAGACCGGCAGGAGCAGCCGGGACGGCCGGTCCTGTGCCGCCTCGGCGGGCGGGGCGACCGCGGGCGGTGCCTCGACGATCACATGGGCGTTGGTGCCGCTGAGCCCGAAGGCGCTGACGCCGGCCAGTCGCCGCCCGCCGCCGTCCGGCCACGCGGTGAGGTCCGTCGGCACCCGCACCGGCCAGCGGTCCCAGCGGATACCGGGGTTGAGCCGGTCCAGGTGCAGATGCGGGGGGATCTCGCCGTGCTGTGCGGCCAGTGCCGCCTTGAGGAGCCCGGCCGCGCCCGCCGCGCCGTCGGTGTGCCCGAAGTTGGTCTTCAACGAGCCGACCAGCAGCGGGTGTTCCGCGTCGCGTCCTTCGCCGAGAATCCGGGCGAGCGCGCTCATCTCGATGGGGTCGCCGAGCGGGGTGCCGGTGCCGTGCGCCTCGACGTAGCCGATCTCGTCGGGCCGTACGTCCGCGGCGGCCAGGGCGTCCCGCAGCAGCGACTGCTGGGCGGCGGCGCTGGGCACGGTCAGTCCCGCGCTGTGCCCGTCGTGGTTGACGGCGGAGCCGCGGATCACGGACAGCACGCGGTCGCCGTCGGCGAGTGCGTCGGTCAGCCGCTTGAGGACGAGCACCACGCAGCCGTCGCCGCGGACGATTCCGTCGGCCGCCGCGTCGAAGACCTTGCAGTGCCCGTCCTTGGCCATGGCGCCGACCTTCGACATGAACACCGTCAGCTCGGCGGAGAGCAGCAGATTGACGCCGCCGACCAGCGCGGTGTCGGACTCCCCCGTGAGCAGGCTCTGCCGCGCGAGGTGCACGGCGACCAGCGACGAGGAGCAGGCGGTGCTCAGCGCCACGCTCGGGCCGTTGAGGCCGAGCAGGTACGACAGCCGGCCGGGGCCGAAGCTGGCCTCCTTGCCCGAGGCGTACCAGGGGTCGATGCCGCGGACGCCCGCCTCGCGGGAGTGCCGCAGGAAGTAGTCGACGCTCAGGCCGCCGGAGAAGACGGAGGTACGGGTGCCGGCGAGGCTGCCGGGGACGATCCCGGCGTGTTCCAGCGCGTCCCAGGCGACCTCGATGAGCATCCGCTGCTGCGGGTCGATCTGCCGGGCCTCGCGCGGGGCGATACCGAAGAACTCCGCGTCGAAACGCGTCTCGTCCTCGATGAAACCGCCCCAGCGCGTGTACGTCCGGCCTGGCGCGTCGGGGTCCGGGTCGTAGTGCCGGGCGAGGTCGGAGCGGGACGGCGGGATCTCGGTGATCACTTCCGTACCGTCCCGCAGCACCCGCCAGAATCCGGCCAGGTCCGCCACGCCGCCCGGGAAGCGGCAGCCGGCACCGATGATCGCCACCGCCTCCGGGGCCTGATCGGTCATCAGAACAGCGCCGCCGCTGAGGGCGCGGACAGGCTGCCCAGGTGCTTGTACCAGAGGTGGTCGGGATCGTTCTCGACCGTGGCGACGATCTTCCGCATCGCGGCGAGCGCGCGCGGTTCGTCGTCGTCGTAGACGTCGCCCTGGAGCATCTTGAGGACGTCGAGCCGGTACCTGGGGTCCTGCACGAAGGCGGTGAACAGGATGTTCAGCCGGTAGTAGATGGAGATGAACTCGTACCAGTTGCTCACCCCGCGCCGCAGCGTCCGCTCGTACTCGGTGAAGCGGGACTTGCTGAAGTCCCCGGCCTCCGCCGCCGCGATGATGTCCTTGGTCGCGATGCGGGCGCTGTTGAGCGCGACGCTGACGCCGCTGGAGAAGATCGGGTCCACGAAGCGCGCGGCGTCGCCGATCAGCACGAAGTTGTCGCCGGTGATCTCCTTCATGCCGTAGCTGTAGTCGCCCTCGGCCTTGAAGGGGCGTACGCGCTCGGAGTCCTCGAGCGCGGCGCGCAGTTCGGGGCGGCTTCCCACGCACTCCCAGAAGAAGCCCTCCAGGTCGTCCTTGGAGGCGGTGAAGTGCTTCTTCTGCGTGACGACGCCGACGCTGGTGATGGTGTCGGTGATCGGGATCTGCCAGACCCAGGTGTCGGTCAGCGGCAGGAAGTGGATGAAGATGTAGTCGGCCTTCTTCTTGTCGTGCGAGAGGGCCGTGCGGTCCAGGCCGTCGAACCAGGTGTGCACCGCGTACTGGTTGAACACCGGGTCGGGGACCTTGAGCTTGAGCTGGCGGCCGAGCATCGTGCCGCGCCCGCTGGCGTCCACGACCATGCGGACGGTGACACCGGTGTCCTTGTCGCGGACGGGGTGGATCACCGGGTGCTCGCCGGAGAAGTCGACGCTGCCAATGCGGGTGTTCTCGAAGACCTTCGCGCCGCAGGAGGCGGCGTGCTGGAGCAGGAGCTGGTCGAACTTGCCCCGGTCCACGTGGTACGTGTGGGACTGGAGGACGCCGGGCTGGTCGCGCTCGTCGAATTCGATCTCGGCGGCGCCGAGCCCGTGCGAGAGGCCGCCGAAGCCCATGGTGGGGATGCCGGCCGGTGCCGCGGACGTCCAGGCCGCGCCGAATTTGCGGGGGAATCCGGCCTGCTCGACGAGGTCGAGCGCGCCGATGTCGCGCAGTACGGGGGTGGTGGCGGGCACCAGTGACTCGCCGACGTGCTCGCGGGGGAAGGTCTCCCCCTCGAAGACCGCGACGGTGAGTCCGGCCCTGGTCAGGTATGAGGCCGCGGTGGAGCCTGCCGGGCCTCCACCGATGATCCCGATGTCATAGTCGACTGCGGACAAGACTGCTCCTCTTGAGTCGGATCGGACGGGCCCTGCCTCGGCACGGGCCGCGCTTCCGGTCGGGCGGTTCGCGTCCGCGTCAAAGCGGCGGCGGCACAGCGGCGTCGGACAGAGCGTCAGGCCATGGCGGCGGGGTCGGTCTGGATCCGGACCACGAGCTTGCTGATGGCGTCCAGGCTCTTGAAGTTCCTGCCGACGATGTACTCGGGCGGCATGAACAGCCCGTACCTGTCGTGGATATGGGCGATCAGCTCGGTGGTGTTCAGCGACGTGAGGATTCCGAGCTGGAGCAGCGGGGAATCGGGCTCGATTCCCTCCTCGCCCTCGGGCAGGAATCGCGTTTCGACGAACTCCTTCAGCTCCGCGAGGACTTCGTCGTAGCCGAGCTGCGGATCAGAACTGTCGGACATGCGTAGCGACCTTCCGGAGTCCGGGGTTGACACGGCGGAACCCCCGACTCCACGAAGTCGCGGTCGGCTCGGCCAGGGCCCCAAACGTAGCTACGGGCGCCGCCGGAGGACTTCACCAGACCTGATGAATTACGCCCGCGCACACACGCCCCGAAGTGCGTACTTACGGGGGAGGCGCCGCTTCCGCTTCACGTGCGGGTCCTCATTAATGATGAGTACTCACGGCCGTGGCCCCGTGCCGCCGCAACGGCGAGGATCGAGGGACCATCCGGTGCGCCCGATCACAGGAGGTCCGCGGCCGTGCTGCTTCCCGCCCTACGGCCCCAGTTGCTGTGCCTGCCCCATGCCGGCGGCAGCGCGGTGATGTACCACGCGTGGCGGCCCGGCCTCGCCGAGGTGGCGCGGGTCCGCCCGGTCGACCTGCCGGGCCACGGCAGCCGCAGGCGCGAACCGCTCGCCCAGGACATCGGCACGCTGACCCGTACCCTCGCGGCCGAGCTGGCACCCGGTATCGAGGGACCCTACGCGGTGTTCGGGCACAGCTTCGGCGCCGTGGTCGCCTTCGAACTGACCCACCGGCTCTCGCAGTTGGTCGGGCCGCCCGCTGCCCTGATCGTCTCGGGACGCAATTCGCCCCGCACCCCGCACGCGCTGCCGCCGCTGCACAACGCTCCGCCCGCCCAACTGCTGAGCGGCCTGCGGACGTTGGAGGGCGCACTGCCCGCCGTCGAGGACAGTCCTGAGCTGCTCGACCTGTTCCTTCCGCCGCTCCGCGCCGACCTGCGGATGACGGAGACCTACCGCCGTCCCACCGAACTGCCGCCGCTGTCCTGCCCGGTGCATGTCTTCGCCGGCGACCTGGACCCGGTGGTGGACGCGCCGGGGCTGGCCGCGTGGGCGGCGGAGACCACCGGGCCGTGCCGGGTCACCACCGTGCGGGGCGGCCACATGATGCTCGCCAGCGCCGAACTGCGCTCCGCGCTGGCGGACCTGCTCACGGTGGGCGCGATGTGATCCGCGAGCCCTGAGCCCTGAGCGCGGAGCCCTCGGCCCCGAGCCCCAGCCCCGAGCCCCGAGCCCTGAGCCCTGAGCCCTGAGCCCTGAGCGCAGCACCCCACTTTCCGTTTCTCCCTCCCTCCCCCCTCCCGATGCAGGAGCCAGCGTGGACTTCAGTTGGAGCACCGAGCAGACCGCGCGGTACGAGGAGACCGTCCGCCGGGCCGCCGACGCGTTCCCCGCGGACCGTCCGCGGCGCCCCGGTGAACGGTCCGACTGGCGGGAACTCGGCCGGATCGGCGCCCTGGGCGCCTGTCTTCCCGCCGAGTACGGCGGGGACGGCCTCGGCGCGCTCGACACCGCGCGGGTCATCGAGGCCGTGGGCCGCGGCTGCCACGACACCGGGCTGGTCTTCGCGGCCAGCGCCCACCTCTTCGCCTGCGCCGTGCCGATCGCGGAGTTCGGCAGCGCGGACCTCAAGAAGCGCTTCCTGCCGGAGCTGGCGTCCGGCCGGATGATCGCGGGCAACGCCATGACGGAGCCGGAGTCCGGCTCCGACGTCTCGCGGCTGCGGGTGACGGCGACCGAAGTGCCCGGCGGATTCGTCCTGGACGGCGAGAAGAGCTTCGTCAGCAACGGCCCGGCCGCCGACGTCCTGGTCACGTACGCGACCAGCGACCCCGACTCGGGACACCTCGGCCAGACCGCCTTCGTCGTGCCGGCCGACGCCCCCGGGGTGCTGCGCGGTGAGCCCTTCGAGAAGATGGGCCTGTCCTCCTGCCTGGCGGGCACGGTGACCTTCCAGGAGTGCTTCGTCCCCGACGACCAGGTGCTGGGCGTCGAGGGGATGGGCGCGACGATCTTCCAGACGTCCATGGGCTGGGAGCGCGCCTGCCTCTTCGCGGGCTATCTGGGCCTGATGGACCGGCTGGTCGAGGAGTGCGTCCGATTCGCCCGCGAGCGGCGGCAGTTCGGCCGTCGCATCTCCGGCTTCCAGGCGGTCTCGCACCGCATCGTGGACATGAAGCTGCGGCTGGAGAGCGCCAGACTCCTGCTCTACCGGGCCTGTTGGGAGATGGACCGCGGCGGCAGGGCGACCTTGCCGGTGGCGCTGTCGAAGCTCGCCGTCTCCGAGGCCGCGGTGCAGAGCGCGCTGGACGCCGTACGGATTCTCGGCGGTCGCGGATACCGGTCGGAGTCGGGTGTGGAGGCGGCGCTGCGGGACGCGGTGCCGAGCGTGCTGTTCTCCGGTACCTCGGAGATCCAGAAGGAGCTCGTCGCGAAGGAGCTGGGACTGTGAGGCTGCACGAATTCGTCACCGCCGCCGCCCGCAGGGCGCCGGATTCCCTCGCGGTCGACGCCGTCGACGGACGGCTGACCTACGGCGAACTGGACGCGCTCGCGGCGCGTTACGGCGCGGCGCTGGCCGCGAGCGGGGTGCGGCCGGGCGACCGGGTCGTGCTGTGGAGCGCGAAGAGCCTGCACGTCGTGGCGCTGATGCAGGCGTGCCTGCGCGGCGGCGCGGTCTACGTACCGGTGGCGTCCTCGAACCCGCCGTCGCGGCTGGCGCGGATCGTCGCGGCCTGCGCCCCCGCGCTGGTGGTGACCGACGAGGACGGCGCGGACGCGGCGGCCGACGCGGGCTGGGACGCGGCGCCCTGCCGTACCTTCGCGGACCTGCTGGCGACGGGCGAGGGCCAGCCCGTACCGTCGCCGGTCGAGGGCTCCGAGCACGATCCGGCGTACATCCTGTTCACGTCGGGTTCGACCGGTGAGCCCAAGGGTGTGTGCCTGAGCCACCTCAACGCGCTGGCGTTCGTGCGGTGGGCGGCGGCCGATCTGCGGCTGGTCCCCTCGGACCGGCTCTCCAACCACGCGCCGTTCAATTTCGACCTGTCGGTCTTCGACCTCTACGCGGCGTTCCTGGCGGGCGCCAGCGTCCATCTGGTGCCCGAGGCGCTGGCCTACGCGCCGGCCCAGCTCGTCCGCTTCATGGACGAGCACGCGATCACCGTCTGGTACTCGGTGCCGTCGGCGCTCACCTTGATGATCACCAAGGGCGGGCTGCTGGACGGGCCGCCGCCGCGCGCGCTGCGGGCCTGCGTCTTCGCGGGCGAGGCGTTCCCGATCGCCCATGTGCGGCGGCTGCGCGCGGCCTGGCAGGACGTCAGGCTGCTCAACTGGTACGGCCCGACCGAGACGAATGTCTGTACGTCGTACGAGGTCTGCGCCGCCGATCTCGACCGCGCGGGCGCCCTGCCGATCGGCGCGGTCTGCTCGGGCGACACCCTGGAGCTGGGCCCCGAGGTCGCGGGCCAGGCGGGGCGGGAGCTGCTGGTCTCCGGCCCCACGGTGATGCTCGGGTACTGGGGCCATCCGCCGCAGAGCGGCCCGTACGCGACCGGCGACCTCGTGCGGTACGACGACGCGGGCATGCTGGAGTACCTGGGGCGCCGCGACCACATGGTGAAGATCCGCGGCAACCGGGTGGAGCTGGGCGAGATCGAGAGCGTCCTGAGCCTGCACCCGCAGGTCAGGGACGTGGCCGTGGTCGTGCTCGGGACCGGGCTCACGGCACGGCTGCACGCCGTGGTGGTCCCGGCCCCGGACAGCGCTCCGGGCCTGCTCGCGCTCAAGCGGTGGAGCGCCGAACGGCTCCCCACCTACATGCTCGTCGACAGCCTCAGCCTTTTCGACGAGATACCCCGAACCGGGAACGGCAAGAAAGACCGTTCCCAGGTCGCGAAAATGGTGTCACATACTGGTACCGACTAAAGATTCTAAATTGCCGCCGGCTCTGACAATTCCTTTTTCATAAGCATATATAACGGCGTGTACTCGATTGCGCAGAGCCAGCTTGTCCAGCATGCGCTGAACGTGTGATTTCACGGTGCTCTCACTCAGAAAAAGTGCTTCTGATATTTCCGCGTTCGAATAGCCGCGGATGATGAGCTGGAGCACGTCGCGCTCACGCCGGGTTATTCCACTGGACACCAGATCGGTCTCCGATGTTTCCGCTTGCGGCGGTTCCGGCGTGATGGCCGCCGCGGTGGCGGCGGCAGTGGCGGCCCCGACGGTGGGAATCACCAGTCGATAACCGGCGGCGACCATCCGGACGGCGGCGATGATCCGCTCCGGACTCGCCTGACTGTCGAGCACACCCCTGGCACCGGCCGCCTGCCAGCGCTGAGCGCACTGCTCCAGGCTCTGGACCAGGGCTAATATCTTAGGGCAGCCGTCGGCGCCGCCGACGATGAGCTGCTGGATGGCATGCGGAACATCCGGCGCCACGTCCAGCGCGTCGATGATCACCACATGCGGAGACAACCTTGCCACGCAGGGCAGAGCGTGCCGAATATCGGCAACCTCGCCCACGACTTCCAGATCGGTTTCCCTGCTCAGCAGGACACTGAGTCCCACACGGGAAACCGCTCTGGAGTCGACGAGAAGAACTCTCGTGATCCCATCCTGAAGCATCGAGCCCCCGACCTTCAGCAAACAGCACGTTATTTCGACTCTAGCACGCACGCCTGACCAGCATCAACATGGAACATTTGAGCTCGTTATGATTGAAAGTTAAATCTATAGCCCTTTCGGGCAATGCCCCGAGCCGCCGCACAGGTCACGGCGCGCCGATAAACTCCCCTCGCGGACAGGTCGCCCGTTTGCGTCCCAAAGAGGTTTCAAGCGACCCTCGCGGGTAATTCTTCCGGGTTCGGCGAGGCGTGTCGAGCGCCCGGCGGGCGGCCGGGCCGCGTCGGCGCCGGACCGGACCGGCGCCCGGTCCGCACGCGGTCCGCGCCCGCGGCGCCGGCGGTGGCCGGCGCACGGCCGGCGGGTGGTTGGCGTTTCACCCCGCCGAGGCTACTCTCATAAATCACCGAACGGTGAATTTACGTGACAGGGCGGCGGTCATGGGAGAGGCGGTCACCGGACGGCCCGGCCGACGGCCGGGCCGCAGCGGCAGCAGGGAGGCGATCCTGCGGGCGGCGCGGCTGAAATTCGCCGAGTACGGCTACGAGCGGACGACGGTGCGCGGCATCGCCCGCGAAGCGAAGGTCGACGCGGCGCTCGTGCACCACTTCTTCCGGTCCAAGGAAGGGGTGTTCGCCGCCGCCGTCCACGAGGCGGTGCGCCCGATGGAGTTGCTGCCGGTGCTCGCCGGGGATCCCGCCACCTCGGGCGAGCGGCTGCTGACGACGGTCCTCGGCCTGTGGGAGTCGGCCGAGCGGCACGACGCGCTGCTGGCGGTGATCCGGTCGGCGGTCTCGCACGAGACGGCCGCCGGGATCCTGCGGGAATTCCTCGGCCGCGAAGTGCTCGGCCCGCTGGCCCAGGCACTGGCCGAGCCACAACGCGCTTTGCGCTCGGCCCTGTTGGGCTCCCAGCTCATCGGTCTGGTCATGGCCCGCTACATCATCCGCGTCGAGCCGCTGGCATCCGCGAGCACGCCGTCGCTGATCGCCGTGTACGCGCCGGTGATCCAGAATTCCCTCACCGGCGACCTGCCGCTCCCCCGCACGGCCGACCGTCCGGGCGGCGCGGGCTGAGCCGCGCCCGGCCCGGTCCTTCACCATTCGCCGCGCAGTACACCGGTTCGTGATTCACCATCGCCGCGCAAAGCCTTTACGCGAGCTACGCGATCCGGGCCGGTGATTCGCCGTCACAATGGTGATTTAGCGTCATATCGAGCCGGGCCGGGGCCCGTTGGCCATGCATCGACCGCGCGCGAATCTTGGTGTAGCGTCTGCCGCCAAGCAGCGTGTCCTTCAGGGGAAAGGGCCCGAAGAGAAGCCTGCCCCGAACACCTTTGCCGCATTCATCGGCGAATGCACAAAATGGTAACGGGACAGCTCGACTCCGGGTATCGCCCCAGGTCTTCGCCCTGCGCGTGTCGCAGTCGCGTCGATACGAGGAGTCACAGGATATGGTCACGGTCGCGGCATTCGACAGCCGTAAGAAGGCCCCCGCGCTCAGCGGTGCTTCCCGTCTTCTGCTGGTGCTTTTCTCGGTATTGGTGCTTTTCACGGTGGGGTTGCTCCTGGCGCGCGGCACTTCCGCCGCCGCTCCCATCCCCGGTTCTCCGCTGGACGCGTACGACAAGCAGGTCCCCTACGACATGGGCGTCCACAAGATCGCGAGACTCGCGGCTCTGATCGCGTATGTGCTGATGGTGGCCACCGTCGTCCTCGGTGTGCTGCTGCGGCTGAGATTCCTGCAGCACGCGGTCAACCGGGCCACCTTCTACGGCGCGCACATGACGCTGGCGCTCTCCGCGATGATCTTCGGTGTCGTGCACGGCGCGACCTTTCTCTACCAGCCGGTCTGGCGGATCGGCGGCCGTGAGCTGACCGTGCCGTTCACCGGCGGTGTGCAGCGGCTCCCGGTGGGCTTCGGCATCCTCGGCACCGAACTGGCCATCGCCGTGGGATGTTCGGTGTGGCTCCAGCGCAGACTGGGCTACCACCGCTGGCTGAGGACTCATCAGTTCGCTTACGTGGCCTTCGGGTTGATCTGGCTGCACGTCTTCCTGGTGCACCCGGAGCCGCGCCATCTGAATCTGGTGTCGGTCGGCATCGCCACCGGCGCGGGCACGGTGTTGCTGGCCTTCCTGATCCGCGCCTTCCCGTCCCGCTCCCGGCTCAGACAGCGCACCTACCTCGGCAGGCCGGGAGCCGCCGAATGATCCAGCCGCCTCCCCCGGGCCGTGTCCCCCCGGCGCCCTGGCCACCGGGTCAGACGCCCGCCGCACGGCCCACCACACCGGTCGTCGTCCACCAGGGCCGCCCGCCCGCGCGCACCGCGCCGCCGCTCCCCCAAGCCCCCATCGCCGCCGAGTCGTTCGCGCCCGCCAGGCCCGTACTGGTGCCCGAGGCGGAGCCGGTACGGATCAGCGTCGACAACAACCGGTGCCACATCTACGGCATCTGCCAGCAAGAGGCGCCCGAGGTCTTCCGGATCGCCGAGAGCGGTTCGCTGCACTACACGCGCAGCGTGCCCGCCGACTACGCGGCCAAGGCCCGCCAGGCGGTGCGGTGTTGCCCGATGCAGGCCATCACCGTCCACGGCGGGCAGAGCCCGTCCGGCGGTCCCGCCACGATCGGGCGGCGGGCGGCGAGGCCGCTGCGCAGCGGCTCCGCGGCGCGGGCGAGCCTGCGGCGGATCGTCGTCGCGGGCGCCGGGCTCGCCGGGCTGAGCGCCGCGACCCGACTCAGGGAGCGCGGCTTCGACGGGGAGTTGGTGATGGTCGGCGAGGAGCCGCACCGGCCGTACAGCCGTCCGCCGCTGTCCAAGCAGTATCTGTCGGGCCGGCTCGCCGAACAGCAGTTGCCCTTCCGGGCGGACGCGGCGCTGGACGCGCACTGGCTGCTCGACACCCGGATGACGGGGCTGGACCTGGCGAAGTCCGCGATCGAACTGCGCGGCGGGGAGTATCTGCCGTTCGACGGGCTGGTGGTGGCGACCGGTGTGGACGCCAAGCGGCTGCCCGAGGCGCCGGTGTTCAGCGACCGGGTCCGTACCGTCCGCACGATCGAGGACGCGGCGGCGATACGGCGGGCGATGCACGCGGCGCGCGCCCGTCGGGTGGTGATCCTCGGCGGCGGCTTCATCGGCTGCGAACTCGCCTGCACCGCGCGGGAGAACGGGATGGACGTGACGCTCGTCGTCCACAGCGCGCCGCTGCTGCGCCGGGTGCTCGGCGCCAGGGTCGGCGCGGTGGTCGGCTCGCTCCAGCGCCGCGCGGGTGTCGACGTCCGCCTCGGCACGAAGATCACCGACTGGCAGGACCACGGCGACGGGCTGCGGCTGCGGCTCGACGACGGCGCGGTCCTCGACTGCGACTTCGTGGTGCTCGGTCTCGGCGGCCAGCCCCGTACCGAGTGGCTGCGGGGCAGTGGTCTGGAGATCTCCGACGGCGTGCTCTGCGGGCCGACCTGCCACGCGGTGGACCAGTGGGGCAGGACCACGCCGCATGTGGTGGCGGCCGGGGACGTGGCCCGCTGGCCGAACCCGCGGTTCGACACCGAGCCGCGCCGGGTCGAACATCTCATCCACGCCGTGGAGATGGGGCAGCACGCCGCCGACTCGTTGCTGCGCGGCCCCGGACGCGCGGCGCGCTTCACTCCGGTGCCGCGCTTCTGGTCGGAACAGCACGGCATCCGGATCCAGGCGGTGGGCATCCCCGCGCTCGGCACGGACACCGAGGTCATGGCGGGCTCGATGCGCTCCGACCGCTTCCTCGTCCGCTACTCCCGGCAGACCGCGTACGGTCCGCAGATCGTGGCGGCCGTCGCCTTCGACATGCCGCTGGAACTCCTGCGCTACCGCGACCAGATCGGACGCACCCTGCCCCATACCCGGCCCACCGGCGGAAGGGGGCGCCGATGAGCCGTCGCGGCGTCAACCGCAGGAGTCGTTCCGGGCTGCTGCTGTCCGGCGGGATGCTGTCGTGGCTGCTCAGCGTCCCCGCCCGGCTGCACCTGCGCTGGCTGATGATCCTGCTCGTGATGGCGGCGGCGATGGCGGCGTACGGCAGGGTGCTGATCACCGCGGCGCCGATGCCGCCCAGCAAACCGCCGGGCGTCCGTTCGGGTTCCCCCGCGTCCCCCACCTACTCGATGCCGCCCGCGACCTCCAGCCCGCCGGACGTGCACTGAGCCGGCGCCGGCGCGGACCGACCCCCGCCGTCCCCGTCAGGACGGCGGGTTGCCCGTCGCGCCCGCGGTGAAGGGGGTGACCACGAACTCGTTGTCGCAGTTGGTGATCTTCCCCGGGAAGACCAGCGACGCCCTGCTGCCCGGCGGGTAGATCCGCAGGCTCGTGGAGGTCGGCAGGCAGGTCCCCTGCTGGTTGACGGTGTGGATGGTGTCGCTCGCGGACTCGCCGGGCCGCAGCACGACGGGCCCGTGCGGGAGATTCTGGTACGTGGCGGGGGCACCGATCTGCTTGCCGTTCGCGTCCAGCAGCGACAGGCCGGGGAAGCCGGTGACATGGCAGACCGTATCGCTGTGGTTGGTGAGCAGCAGGTAGCGGTAGAGGTTGCCCGCGCCCGCGTCACCGTCGCCGAGGGAGGCGGTGAGCTGCGCGGCCGTGCACAGCGGTGTGGCGGCGGAGTCGGTGCCGGTGCTGGTGCTGGTCGGCGAGGTGGGCGGGGTGGTCCCTGACGGCTCGGACGTGACGGTCGTACCGTCGCCCGGGCCCTTGGTGGGCGTGGTCCGCGTCGGGGTGGGCGCGGGCGGCGGCACGACGGGCGGGGTCGTCGGTCCGGGGGCCGTGGTGACGGGCCCGCTGCTGTTGGCCGGTGTGGGGACGACCTCCTGCGAGTCGTCCCTGTTGAGCGTGCCGGCCACGTAGAAGGCACCGGTGATGACGGCGGCGGCGAGCGTGCCGCCGACCATCGCGCGGGAGCGGCGGCGCCTGGCCGCGCGGCGGCGGATCAGCTCGAACGAGCCCGCGGGCGGCGGCAGATAGACCGCGGGCGGGCGCAGCAGCGGCTCCAGCGGGTCGAAGGGCTCCCCGCCGGGACCGTCGTCAGACAGTCCGGTCATGGTGTTCCCCCAGCCTGGCGCGCAGCAGTTCGCGGGCCGCGTGCAGGTCGGCCTTGACCGTGCCCTCGTTCCGGCCGAGCAGCGCGGCCACCTGCTGTACGGGCAGGTCCGCGTAGTAGTACAGCAGTGCCGGGTCGCGCAGTCGCTCCGGGAGGGACTGGACGAGCATGCGCACCGAGGGGTCGCTGCTGTCCTGCTGCTCCTTCACGGCTTCCTCCGTGGTGAATCGGCGCATGGCGCGGCGCTCCCGCTCCAGTCTGCGCCAGTGGTCCCTGACCAGGTTGGCCGCGGTCACATAGAGGTATCCGCTGGGCTCCTCGACCTTGGTCCAGCGCGCCCACAGCCGGGTGAAGGCCTCGGACGCGATCTCGTGCGCGGTCCCGTCGTCGTCCACCAGACGGCGGCACCAGCCCGCCAGGCGCGGATAGACGGCCTCGAACAGCTCGGCGGCCGCGCGCTCTTGGGACCGGATGGCCGCTCTCCTCACTCGTCGTCCTCGTGGTGATCGTCGTCTGCCCCGGTGGCGCCGGGGCAGACCTCCCGGGCCGCCCGGTGCCGTCCGCCCCGCGCCGGCCCCGGATCGGGGCCGGGGCCGGGGCCGGGGACGTACGCGCGGACCGGGTCCGGTGCGTACGAGCGGTGGGTGTCCGGACGGCGGACGGGTGCGGGGTCCTGTTCAGGTTCCCGCTCCCGACGACAGGGACGCGTAGACGATCACGTTGTCCTGATAGCCGCTCCCGGTGATCCGGGTGCCGCCACAGGTGATGAGACGCAGAGCGGGGTGGTCGACGTTCCCGTACACGCGGTCCGTCGGAAATCGCGCTTTGGCGACCGTCTGGACGGAGTCGACGGTGAAGGCGGCCGTGGCGCCGTCCTTGAGGCCGATCTCGATCCGGTCGCCGGCGGCGAGCTCGGACAGGTGGCGGAAGACGCCGTCGCCGTACTGTCCGACCGTGACGTGGCCGAGGATCACCGAGGGTCCGGTGACGCCGGGCGTCGGCGAGCCGCTGTACCAGCCCGCGGGCGAGCGCGCCTCGATCGGCGGTACGGCCACGGTGCCGTCGGAGTTGAGCCCCAGTGACATCACCGGGGTGTCGACGCCGATGGCCGCGATCCGCAGCCGGACCGGGACGGAGCGGGCCAGCGGTACGGCCCCGGTGGTCGCCGGGGTCGTGCCGCCGGACGACGGCGTCGAGGTCGCGGACGCCGAGGCGGACGGTGTCCGCTCCGTCCCGCCCGGGGTGGCCCGAGCGGGCGGGTCGGACTGGCAGCCGCTCAGCAGCACCAGTACGGCGGCGGCGAGCACGCACCAGGCCCGTACCGGGACGGAACGGCTGAGGGAGGTGACGGTCGGCAACGGTCAGTCCTGTGCCCGGCCGTGCGACCTGCGGCGCATCCCGGTGACCAGGCCGAGGGCGCCGACGGCCAGCACACCGGCGCCGGCCAGCGCGAGGGTGTCCTTGTCGTGGGTGCCCGAGGAGTGCGCGGTCTCGGCGAGGCCGGTGTCGGGGGCGCCGCTGGGTACGGCGGTGACCTGCGAGCCGGAGCCGGAGGACGTGGTGGTGGGCGTCGGCGCGGGCGCGGAGTTGGAGGGGTTGCCGCCGGTGCCCGCGACGAGCGGGGTGACGGAGAACTGGTTGTCGCAGTTGGTGATCTTCCCCGCGAAGACCAGCGACGCCTTGTTACCCGGCGGGTAGATCCGCAGGCTCGTGGAGGTCGGCAGGCAGGTTCCCTGGTGGTTGATGGTGTGGATGGTGTCGCTCACCTTGCCGCCGGGGCGCAGCACGACCGCCGCGTAGCCGTTGTGCTCGCGGGTGGCGGGCGCGCCTATCTGCTTGCCGCTCGCGTCGAGCAGCGACAGGCCGGGGAATCCGGTGAGGTGACAGGTGGTGCCGCTGTGGTTGGTCAGCACCAGGTAGCGGTAGAGGTTGCCCGCTCCGGCGTCCTGACCGCCGAGGGACGCGGTGAGCTGGGAGGTGGCGCACATCGGAGTGCTCGATGTGTCGCTCGCGGGGGCGACGGCGGTCGCCGGGGACGCTCCGAGTACGGCGAAACTGGCCGCGGTCGAGAACGCGGCGGCGCCGACGGCGAGTGAACTCATGCGCATGTCCGGTCTTCCCTTCTCCCCCCGGCTGCCGCGCTCCGGAACGAGCGCCGGCCGGGCCGTAAGGGGATTCGCAGGGGAGAGACGACGCGGGGTAGGGCCGGGTTGTAAAGAGATTGCCAAATCGATCGAGCGGCGAGCGGCGGCACTTCGCGCACGGGGTTTCCCGCGCCGCCTCCCGGCGGGTCCAACGGCGGGCCTGGCAGGATCGGTTGCCATGGGCGCGCATCAGTGGGGCACGCACGCGGTGACGTTCGCGGCCGGCGGCGTGACCAAGCGGTTCCCGGCCACCGCCCACGAGCGCGCCGTGCGCGAGTGGCGGGCGTTGACGCTGCTCGACCGGCACGCGCCGGGGCTGGCGCCGCGGCCGTACTCCTTCGACCTGGGCGACGCGGAGCCGGTGGTCTCGATGTCCCTGCTGCCCGGAGTGCCGCTCCGGGGCGCGCCGTTGGACGGCGAGCGGCTGACGCGTCTCGCGCGGACGGTGAACGCGCTGCACAGCGCGCTGCCCGCCGACGTCCTCGCGCGGGTGCCCGTACGGCCGGAAGGTCCGCCGGAACTCGGCGCGCGGCTGCGCGGTTGGGCGCCGCGGGTGCGGGGACGGGTGGACGCGGCCGTGGGGGCCGCTGTCGACGCGGGCCTCGCCTGGCTGGACGCGTCGGGCCTGGACCGTACGGAACAGGCCGCCGTGCCCGCGGTCTTCGGCCCCGGTGACGGCAATCTCGCCAACTACCTCTGGGACGGCTCGCGTGTGCGGGTCGTGGACTTCGAGGACTCCGGCCGCAGCGACCGCGCCTATGAACTGGCGGAGATCACCGAGCATGTGGCGAGCTGGGTGGAACACCCGCTGGACGTCGCGGCGTTCCTGTCGCACGTCGAGCTGACGGCGGCGGAGACCGTACGGCTGCGGGACTGCCGACGGCTGATCGCGCTGGTGTGGCTGTTCCTGCTGTCCTTCGAGGACCTGGCCTCGGGAGATCCCGCCGCCCGGCGCAATCCGCCGGGTACGGCGCGGCGGCAGGCGGGCCGTCTGCTGGCCCTGCTCGGCTGACCGGCCGTACGCCCTCGCGCGGACGGTCCGCCGAGCGCGGTCTCACGGCCGCGGCCACTGCCGCCCTTCGCGGGACTCGATGCTGCGGTTGAAGCGGGCGAGCATGTCGCTGAGGAGTTCCACGTCCTGCGGCGACCAGTCGGTCAGGACGCTGTCGATGCCCGCGATGTAGAACGCGCGGTCGGCCGCGAGCCGTTTGGCGCCCTCTTCGGTGATGCGGAGCTTGCGGGCGAGGCCGCCGTCGGGGTCGGGGACGCGCTCGGCGAGGTCGGCCCTCAGGAGGGCGGCGGTCTGCCGGTTGACCGTCGAGGTGTCGAGCGCGAAGGCGTCGGCGAGCTGTCCGATGGACATCGGGCCCTCCGAGTCGAGGCGCGCGAGCAGCAGATACGCGGACTTGTCCAGCCGCTCGGCCGAGCTGTCCCGGCGCGTCAGCACATGGTGGCGGGCCACCAGCATCAGTTCCCGCTCCAGCCGCTCCAGCACACCGCCTCCGCATGACGTATGGACGCACGACGTGGGACGTACGAACCCGGGGCGCGCGCCGTGACGTCCGTGCTCCCACCTCCCGAGAGTACCCACGACCTGGGCAATGTGCATGACGCACATCCTATGTATCATGCACATCTCCCTGCCCACCTCGTCCACGGCCCCGCGGCCCGACGACCCCCACCGAAGGCGACGACATGTCCGACTCAGCAAGCGGCACCGGCATACCGGCAGCCGGTCACACCGCCGGTGTCCACCGGCCCGCGAGTGGCGCGGTCGTCGCCGTGCTGGCCTTCGCGGGCATCGTGGTCGCCCTCATGCAGACGCTGGTCGTCCCGCTGCTGCCCGAACTGCCCGGCCTGCTGCACGCCTCGGCCTCCGACACCTCATGGGTGATCACCGCCACCCTGCTCGCCGGAGCGGTCGCCACCCCGGTCACCGGACGGCTCGGCGACATGTACGGCAAGCGCCGCATCCTGCTGCTCAGCCTCGGTCTGCTGGTCGTCGGCTCGCTGGTCTGCGCCTTCACCTCGTCGCTGGTCCCGATGGTCGTGGGCCGGGCGCTCCAGGGCGGCGCGACGGGCGTCATCCCGCTGGGCATCAGCATCATGCGCGACGAACTGCCCGCGGAACGGCTCGGTTCCGCGATGGCGCTGATGAGCTCGTCGCTGGGCATCGGCGGCGCGCTCGGCCTGCCCAGCGCCGCGCTGATCGCGCAGCACGCCGACTGGCACGCGCTGTTCTACACCTCCGCGGGGCTCGGCGTGGCGGCGATGGCGCTGGTCCTGTTCCTCGTGCCGGAGTCCCCGGTGCGCACGCCGAGCCGGTTCGACGTGCCGGGCGCGATCGGGCTGTCCGTGGGCCTGGTCTGCCTGTTGCTGGCGATCTCCAAGGGCGGCGACTGGGGCTGGGCCTCGGGCACCACGCTGGGACTGCTGGCCGCGGCCGTCGTCGTACTCGTCGGCTGGGGCATGTTCGAACTGCGCACCACCGCGCCGCTGGTGGATCTGCGCACGACGGCCAGGCCGCAGGTGCTGCTCACCAACATCGCCTCCGTCATGGCCGGTTTCTCGCTCTTCGCGATGTCGCTGGTCCTGCCCCAACTCCTCCAGCTCCCCGAGGAGACGGGGTACGGGCTCGGCCGGTCCATGCTCGTGGCCGGTCTGTGCCTGGCCCCGTCCGGGCTGGTGATGATGGCCGTGTCGCCGCTGTCGGCGCGGATCTCGGCGGCCCGCGGCCCGCGCGTGTCCCTGATGATCGGCATGGCCGTCGTCGCGGTCGGCTACGGGCTCGGCCTGTTCCTCACCCACGCCGTGTGGCAGGTGGTGGTCGTCGCCTCCGTCATCGGCTGCGGGATCGCCCTCGCCTACGCGGCCATGCCCGCGCTCATCATGGGCGCGGTGCCGCTGGCGGAGACCGCCGCCGCCAACGGGCTCAACACCCTGATGCGGTCCATCGGCACCTCGTCGTCCAGCGCGGTCGTCGGCGTGATCCTCGCCCACATGACCACCACGTACCACGGCGCGCCGCTGCCCTCGCTCAGCGGCTTCCGGGTGGCCTTCGCCGTCGCCTGCGGCGCGGCCGTCGCGGCGCTGTTCATCGCCGCGTTCATCCCGGCGCGGCACGTGCGCGCCACGGGCGGCGGTACGGCGAAGGTCCCGGCACCGGCGCCGGCGGACGAGCCGGTCTGAGCGGTCCTCGGCCGTACCCGGTCCGAAGGCCCCAGAAAGTCACAGAAGGTCACAGAAGGTCCCAGAAGCTCAACGTGAGGTCGACCTTCAGGGCAGGATCACGGCGCGGCCGTTGATCTTCCCGGCGTGCAGCCGCTCGTAGGCGAGCGGAGCGTCGTCCAGGGAGTACGTCTCGACGTGGACCTCGACCGCGCCGGAGCGGGCGAGGTCGAGCACCTCGATCAGCTCGGCGCGCGAGCCCCAGTAGGGGGCGCGGACGGCCGCGTCGTAGGCGATGGTGCCGAAGCCGACCGTGGCGCTGCCGCCGCCGATGCCGACGATCGTCACGTCGGACTCGACGGCGGCGCAGGCGGTGGCGGTGGCGACCGTGGGGGCGGCTCCCACGAAGTCGAAGACGGCCTGGGCGCCGACGCCGTCGGTCAGCGCGCGGACCCGGTCGGCCGCGTCGGCGTCGGACAGGACGGTCTCGTGGGCACCGACCGCGCGCGCCAGCTCCAGCTTCTCGTCGCTGACGTCGAGGGCGATGACGCGGGCCGGGCTGAGCACCCGCAGCAGCTGCACGGCGACGTGGCCGAGGCCGCCGGTGCCGATGACGACGGCGGTGCTGCCGGGGACCAGCTTCGGCAGCGAGGTCTTGATCGCGTGGTACGGCGTGAGGCCCGCGTCGGTCAGCGGCACCGAGGCGACGGGGTCGAGGTCACCGAGCGGCACCAGGTGCCGGGGGTCGTCGACGATCATGTACTCGGCGATGGCGCCGGGCGCGCCGAGGCCGGGCGGGCGGATGCCCAGCTCCTCGGCGCGCAGACAGTAGTTCTCCTTGCCCTGCGCGCACATCAGGCAGCCGCCGCAGCCCCACGGGCCGTAGACGGCGACCGACTCGCCCGGCTCCAGCCCGCCGACGCCCTCGCCGAGCGCGGCGACGGTGCCCGCGCCCTCGTGGCCGAGGGTGAGCGGCAGCGCGAAGGGCAGGGCCTCGGCGGGCCAGCTCATGACGGCGATGTCGGAGTGGCACACCCCGGCCGCCGTGACCTTGAGCAGCACCTGGCCGGGGCCCGGCTCGGGGCGCGGGACGGTCACCACTTCGGGGGCGGCGCCCACGGTGCGGTACTGAACCGCCTTCATCTCGGCCTGCGGCTCCGCTGTCGTCCCGGCCCGAGTCGTGGCCGTCGTCCCTTCAGGGCTTGCTGATGTCGACATTCGGTGACCTCTCTCCGGCTCTCGCTCCCCCGCTTCTGCTCCCGGTCCCGCTGCCGGGACCCCCCTCCCGGCTCTTCGATTTTCCCCCGGTCCCGCCCGCCCCGCTCAGCGAACGCGGAAGGCCCCCGGCGGGTCGCCGGGGGCCTTCGGGCCTACGAGGTCGCTGGTGGGGTGCTTACGCGACGGTGCCGGATGCGGAGATGACGACCTTGGCGGAGGGCGTGCCGCTGCGCGAGCCCTTGCCCTCGATCTGCTTGACCAGTTCCTCGCCCTCGACGACCTCGCCGAAGACGACGTGCTTGCCGTCGAGCCAGTCGGTGACCACGGTGGTGACGAAGAACTGCGAGCCGTTGGAGTTCGGCCCGGCGTTCGCCATCGACAGCAGGAACGGGCGGTCGTGCTTGAGCTTGAAGTTCTCGTCCGCGAACTTGTTGCCGTAGATGCTCTTGCCGCCGCGGCCGTCGCCGCTGGTGAAGTCGCCGCCCTGGAGCATGAAGGACGGGATGATCCGGTGGAACGCCGAGCCCGCGTAGCCGAAGCCGTGCTCGCCGGTGGCCAGCTCACGGAAGTTCCGCGCCGTCTCGGGCACGACGTCGTCGAAGAGACGGAAGACGATCCGACCGGCCGGAGCGCCGTCAATGGAGATGTCGAAGTACACGTTGTCCATGGGCACCATCCTTGCATCCCCAGCGGGAGACGCCGCGCCCAGAGCGGCCCAACACGGCAGATCCGCAGGTCACAGCCGTACCGGAGGTGCCCCAGGGCCTCCGGGGGCGTCCGGGCGCCCTCGGAAGGCCGACCGGGTCAACCTCGTCGCCTTGCCCGTGCGACCGGTGGCAAACTGCGCGGGTCCCAACTGTGGCGGATGCGTTTCGGTCATGGCACGTCGGCAAGACGCCCCGTTGACGACAGACCTGGGAAAAACGTCCGCAGGTGTCACCGCGCACCGCGGGCGACCTCCCCGGACCGTCGCCGTCCGTTGCGACCCGATGTCGAATTCCTGGAGATCAGATGGCCGCTGACAGGCCGCCGCCGGGTGGTGGGCAGCGCTCCACGCAAACGCCCCCCACCGGTATGCGAGCGCTTCGGGCCCCCTTCACGGCCGCCGCCGTACGCGCTCTGGTGCGGGAGACCGTGGCGGCCGACCCCGAGCCGTGCGATCCCAGAGCCATGGGCGACGCGGTGCTCGCCACCTCGGAACTCGCCACCAACGCCATCGTGCACGGCGGCGGTATCACCCACTGCCAGGCCCGCCTCGTGCCGCTCGGCGTCGAGGTGAGCATCGACGACCTGAGCCCCGCGCTCCCCCGCCTCACCGAACGCCCGCCGGGCACCGAAGCCCCTTACGTGGGCGGCGGATTCGGCTGGCGTCTGATCCAGCAGCTCGCCCTGAGGGTGACCGTCACCCCGCACGACCCCGCGCCCGACGGCACCCCGCGCGGCAAGCGGATCACCCTCATCCTGCCGCTGTACTGAACCCGGCGCGCGCGGCGGCCTACGCCTCCGCCGCGGCGCGCACGATTCGCCGCAGGTGGGCCCTGCTACGGCGAGTGGCGGGTGCCGCGCTGGTCGTACCGGTACACCGGCGCCAGGTCCGTCACCATGGCGGCCACCTCGCCGAGATAGTCCGGCAGCCCAGGACCGCCGTGGAGCATCACCACGGGCGTCCGCCGCGTGGTGTCCCCCAGCGCCGTCCACCGCAGCCGCGCCACTACCGGGCGCGGGCGGGCGAGTACGACCGGACCTACGCGCAGTACCAGGAGCTGCGGGACCTGCTGGAGGTGGTCGACGAACTCCCCATCACCGGGGACGTGCTGGAGTTGGCCTGCGGGACGGGCCAGTGGACCCCGAGGCTCGCGGCGCGGGCACGGTCGGTGACGGCGGTCGACGCGGCGGCCGAGGTGCTGGCCATCGCCCGTACCCGTACCGCGTCCTCCACCGTCCGGTTCGTCGAGGCCGACGTGTTCGCGTGGCAGCCGCCGCGCCGCTACGACACGGTCTTCTTCGCCTTCTGGCTCTCCCACGTCCCGCCCGCCCGGCTGCCCGGGTTCTGGAGCACCGTCGCCGCCGCGCTCGCCCCGGGCGGCAGGGCCGTCTTCGTCGACGACGGCCCCGGCGCGGCGACGTACGAGGACGTCCTCACCGGCCATGCGACCCCGGCGGCGCTGCGCAGGACCGACGACGGCGGTCGGTACCGCATCGTCAAGGTGTTCCACGACGCCCGGACGCTCACCGACGACCTCACCGCGCTGAAGTGGTCGGTCAGCGTCCGCACCAGGGCCGGGTTCCTCGTCGGCGTCGCGGAACCGCCGCCCGGCGCGGGCCCCGCACCGACGGCGTAAACGGCGTGACCGGTGGTCGGGCGGGCGCGAGACTGGCCGCATGACCGTTACGGATGCCAAGACCGACCTGCGCTTCTACCTCCAGTCCGCGCGCGACGCCCTGCTGTGGAAGCTGGAAGGGCTCTCGGAGTACGAAGTGCGCCGCCCGATGACGCCGACCGGCACGAATCTGCTGGGCCTGGTGAAGCATGTGGCCAGTGTGGAGTTCGGCTACCTCGGCGACACCTTCGGGCGGCCCTCGGGCGAGCCGTTGCCCTGGCTCGACGCGGGGGCCGAGGCGAACGCGGACATGTGGGCCGCCGCCGACGAGTCACGCGAGTACATCGTGGGCCTCTACCACCGGGCGTGGGCCCAGGCGGACGCGACGATCGACGCGCTGGCCCTGGACGCGACCGGCCGGGTGCCGTGGTGGCCCGACGGCCGGGACGAGGTGACGTTGCATCACGCCGTGGTGCGGGTGATCTCCGATACCCACCGGCACGCGGGGCACGCGGACATCCTGCGCGAACTCACCGACGGCGCGGTGGGCATGAACGAGAACAACGGCAGCCTGCCGCCGGGCGACGCGGCCTGGTGGGAGAACCACCGTGACCGCCTGGAGCGGGCGGCCCGGGAGGCCGACGCGTAAGGCCGTAGGACCGTCCTTCACCGACCGCCCGGCGTCACGGCACGCGCGCGGCCTCAGTCGGCCGCGACCGCCTCCGGCAGGTCCACGATGCCGCCGCTGCTGTCCGCGATGGCCAACGCCGGCCGGCACGGGGTTCTCGTCAAGTCGGCCGTCGTGATGGAGCGCCTCGGGCAGACCGACAGCGTCGCGCTGGACAAGACCGGCACGCTCACCGAGGGGACGCCCCGCGTCACCGACATCCGGCCGCTGCCCGGCAGCGGCCTCGAAGCGGACGCCCTGCTCCGGCTCGCCGCGTCGGCCGGGCACCCGAGCGAACACCCGCTGGCCCGCGCGGTGGTGGACGCGGCCCGCGAGCGCGGCCTTCCGCTGTCCGCCGCCGACGGCTTCACCTCGGCCCCCGGCCAGGGCGTCACGGCCACCGTCGGCGGCCGCACGGTCCAGGTCGGCTCCCCCGGCCGCCTCCTCCCCCTCGGGACCGGCGAGGCGGCGCAGGGCGGGCTGCGGGACGGGGTGCGCGAGGCAGTGCGGGAGGTGGAGGCCGCCGGGCGTACGGCCGTCGCGGTGCTGCGCGACGGTACGCCGCTGGGAGTGCTGGGCATCGCGGACCGGCTGCGCCCGGACGCCGCCGCCACCGTCGCCGCCCTCGCCCGTATGACCGACCTCCCCCCGGTCCTGCTGACCGGCGACAACGTACGGGCCGCCCGGCAGTTGGCCGCAGAGGTCGGCATCACCGACGTACGCGCCGGCCTGCTGCCACAGGACAAGGCAGCGGCCGTACGCGCGTGGGAGGCACGCGGTCGCAAGGTGCTGGTCGTCGGCGACGCGCCCGCGCTGGCCGCCGCACACACCGGCGTCGCCATGGGCAGGGCCGGGTCCGACCTCGCGCTGGAGACCGCCGACGCCGTGGTGATCCGCGACGAGTTGGCCACCGTCCCGGCCGTCGTGAAGCTCTCGCGCGCCGCCCACCGTCTGGTGATCCAGAATCTGACGATCGCCGCGGTCTTCATCGCCGCCCTGGCCGTCTGGGACCTGACCGCCGCTCTCCCGCTCCCCCTCGGGGTCGCGGGTCACGAGGGCTCCACTCTCGTCGTCGCCCTCAACGGGCTCCGGCTGCTGCGCGACACCGCCTGGACCCGGCCGTGAGGTGGCCGGTCTCGGCGCGCCTGCTCTGCCGACAGCGGGTGTGTTAGCGTCGCTCGCTCACTTTCACAGAGCGATCAGTGCGGGGGCGTCATGAAGCTTCTCCTTACCGACTCCGGTGTCAAGAACGCCAGCATTCTGGCGGCGCTCCTCGATCTCCTGGGCAAACCGATCGCCGAGGCCAACGCCCTGTGCATTCCCACCGCCGGGTACGGGGGCCCGTACGGCGATCCGGGCGGGCCGTGGCGTTTCATCAGCGGACAGTCCCTTCACCCCATGACCGGGCTGGGCTGGAAGTCGGTCGGCGTACTGGAGCTCACGGCGCTGCCCGGCATCGACAAGGAGCGGTGGGTCTCCTGGGTCCGGGAGACGGACGTCCTGCTGGTGAACGGCGGCGACGCGCTGTACCTGTCTCACTGGATGCGGGAGTCCGGCCTGGCCGACCTGTTCCCCTCGCTGCACGACACGGTCTATGTGGGGCTCAGCGCCGGGAGCATGGTGCTGACTCCCCGCGTCGGGGAGCACTTCGTCGCCTGGCAGCCGCCCACCGGTGACGACCGCGCCCTGGGAGTCGTCGACTTCTCCCTTTTCCCGCATCTCGACAGTCCGGGCTGCCCCGAGAACACCATGGCCGAGGCGGAGCGGTGGGCCGCCGCGCTCAAGGCCCCGGCGTACGCCATCGACAACCAGACCGCCATCAAGGTGACCGACGACGGCGTCGAGATCGTCTCCGAGGGGAACTGGAAGCTGTTCAACGCGGCGCCGTGACCTGCTCGACCGTGAGCACGATCTTGCCCTGGAGGTGTCCGCGGGCGGCCCGTTCATGCGCCGCCCGCGCGCGGGCGAGCGGGAAGGTGCTGTCGACGGCGACGCGTACCGTGCCCGCGTCGAGCAGGCGTCGCAGTTCGGCGAGTTGCGCGCCGTTCGAGCGGACCTGGGCGGTCGAGACGGTGACGCCCAGCCTCGCGGTCTCCTCGGCGTCGAAGTCCCCGGGAAGCACGGGGAATTGGGCGCCGCCGCGCTTGAGGGTGCGCAGGAACCGCCTGCTGTCGGGGCCGCCGACGGCGTCGAGTACGAGGTCGACGTCGTGCACCAGCTCCTCGGGACGGCTCTTGGTGTAGTCGATGAACCGGTCGGCGCCGAGATCGCGCAGGAACGCCTCGTGCGCGCCGGACGCCACGGCGGTGACATGCGCGCCCTTCCACTTCGCCAACTGCACGGCGAAGTGCCCCACGCCGCCCGCGGCGCCGTTGACGAGCACCTTGCTGTCGGCGTCGAGCGGCGTCGGGCGGTGCCGCGCCGCCTGGAAGGGCGAGGGGTGGTCGTGTCCTGCCTCGATGAGGAACTGCCACGCCGTGAGCCCGGCCATGGGCGCCCCGGCGGCGTGCACGTGGTCGATGCCGGACGGCTTGCGCGCGAGGTCCGACGCGGGCGCGGCCACGTACTCGGCGTAGGCGCTGCCGTGGAAGCCGGGGAAGCGCAGAAGACCGAAGACCTCGTCGCCCACGGCGAGGTCGTCCACGTCCGGAGCGACGGCTTCGACGACACCCGACACGTCCGTTCCCGGAACGGCGGGCAGCCTGACGGTCGACTCCGGCTCCCCCGGCACCGAGGTCAGCCCGCCGCGCAGGTACCAGTCCGGAGGATTGACGCCCACCGCGTGGACGCGGACGAGCACCTCGCCCGGTCCCGGTTCGGGAATAGGCACCCGGTCCTCACGCAGCACCTCGGGGCCGCCGTGCTCGTGCAGCCGGATCGCCCGCATCGTGTCTGACGGCATCTTCGTGGGCATCGTCGTCTCCTGCCCCCACCGGGGGATACGCTGAACGGATCAGTGGTCCATCTATCCGAACCACTGATCCGAATATATGGACCACTGATCCGGATAGTCAAGAGGGACCCATGCGCGCCGACGCCAGGAAGAACCGCGACCACCTGCTCGACGTCGCGGGCGCCGTCATCGCCGAGCACGGTGTCGACGTCTCGCTGCGCGACATCGCCCGCAGGTCAGGCATGGGCCTGGCGACACTGCTCCGGCACTTCCCCACCCGGGAGGCCCTGCTCGAAGCCCTGCTCCACACGAGTTTCGGTGAACTGACGTCGCGGGCGGCCGACTTGGAGACACAGGGGTCACCCGAGGACGCCCTCGTCTCGTGGCTGCGCGACTGCGTCGCCTGGACGACCGAGTACCGGGGTGTGACCGTCCTGATGGCCGCCGCCATCGAGGACACCGAATCCGCGCTCCACGCCTCGTGCGTCACCCTGCGCGCGGCCGGAGCGCGGCTCCTCACCCGCGCCCAGGCGGCGGGCGTGGCACGCGACGACATCGACGGCGCCGACCTGTTCGCCCTCGTCGCCATGCTCGCCTGGCTCGGCGACCAGCCCTCCCTCGCCCCCCGCGCCGACCACCTCTTCGACGTGATCGCGAGCGCGATCCTCACGAGCGCGGACAGCGCCGACACCGGTCGGCAGCCGCGCCCCCCGGTCCTCGGCTGAGGCCGTCGCGCCGGGGTCCGCGACGGGCTGGTCCGCACGTGTCACCGTCCACGCGGGCTCGGCGATGCCGCCGCACAGGAGCGGGCCGTCAGCGGATCAGCGGCGTCGCCGCGATCGTCGGAGGCGGCCCGGCGCCTACGGGTCACTTGGACTCCAGGTGTCCCAGGGGGTGGGCGGCGGCGAGGACGGAGCGGGCCGTCTCCCAGTCGGTGTGGTCGTCGCCGGTGATGTGGCGCAGGTAGGCGAGGGTGACCTGCTGGACGAGAGCGACGCGGCCGGGGTCCTCGTCGGTGGTCTCGGCCGACCGGTAGCCGGAGATGCCGCCGAGGAAGTGCTCGCCGCCGCGGACGGTGAGCAGGCTCTTGTCGCCTCGGCTGAGCGTGTAGGGGTCGGTGGTCCACGCAGGACCCCGGGTCGAGAGGGGGAGGTCGTCCTGGTCGCCCGCGACGACGAGTCCGGGGGCGGTGATGTGGGAGAAGTCCTGGTCACGGAGCCAGGGAAGGTGCTCGTGGGCGAAGGGGGTGAGTTCCGCGCCGCCCTTGCCCGCGGTGGCGAGCTGGACGCTGGCCATGACCCGCGGGTCGGACAGGTCTTCGGCGAGGCCGGTCCGCGGGTCCTTGACGCGCAGCCCCACCAGGATGCCCGCGGTCTGACCGCCGAAGGAGTGTCCCGCCGCGACGACACGGCCGTGGTCGGTCCGGCCCGCCAGGCCCGGCACGGACGCCTCCAGCGTTCCGAGTTCGTCCAGCACGCGCTTCATGTCCTGGACGCGGTAGCGCCACAGGTCGGGCGTACGGGGGTCGTCCCCGGCGAGGCCGAAGCGCTTGGAGTCCAGATGGGTGGCCTGGACGGTCACGAAGCCGTGCGCGGCCCAGTGGTCGACCAGCGGCGCGTAGCCGTCCAGGTCGGAACCGAAGCCGTGCGCGAACAGCACGATCGGCAGGCGGGTGCCGGTGACCGGGGCGGAGATCCGTACCCGCAGGTCCGCGCCTCGGTGCGGGGCGGGCAGGACGAGCGGCTTGACCGAGACGGTCGGGGTGGGCGCGGGGCCGGTGAGGCCGGTCGCCGAATACGTGGTCATGCGTGTCTCTTTCGGAGGTGCGGGCGTGCGGGGGTGCGAAGGTGCGGGCGGGCGGGCATGCGTGCGGGCGGGCGTGCGGTGGCTCGGGAAGCGGGGCTCTCCGGGAGAAAACTCCGGGAGAAGGGCGCATTGGTTACGCTAAAACCTGACGTTGACGTCAAAGGCAAGTGGCTGTGACGCGGATCGCAGGGACGTGGAGTGGGACATGCGCATCGGGGAACTGGCTCGTCGCACGGGCGTCCGCACCAGGGCGCTGCGGTATTACGAGGAGCAGGATCTGCTGGTCTCCGAGCGCAGCGACAGCGGCCAGCGCCACTACGCGGAGGCCGCGGTCGACCGGATCAATCTGATCCGGGAGCTGTACGCGGCCGGTCTGTCCAGTAAGACCATCGCCGCGCTCACGCCCTGCGTCATCGACGGCCGGGCCACGCCCGAGCTTCTGGATCGCCTCACCGTCGAGCGTGATCAGATCGACCGGCACATCGCGGATCTGACACACACCCGCGACCGGCTCGACTCGGTCATCGCCGGTGCCTCCGTGAACCTGCGCACCGGCGCGTCCTGCCGACAGGACACGTCCGGCTAACGGTGTCGCGCCGGTCCCGCGGTGGCACTCTTCATCCCCCCATCGCCCGCCGACTGACAAGCGGCCTGGTGCGATTCCAAGGTGCGACGGTGACGCCCACGCGCCACGCGGACGACCGCGCAGAGTGCCCGCGCCGCCACCCAGGGTGCCGCCACGTTGGCGCAATGTCGCTGTCGTAATTCCCCTGCATGGTTGGTGCATGGTCCAGCGCGAAGATCGCCGGGACCCACTCTGACTAGGGGGATACGCAGTGACGCTCAGCCGCAGACAACTGCTCGGTACCGGAGGCAGCCTGGCCCTGACCGGTGCGCTGGCCGCCGCCTGCGGGTCGAACAGCGGCCGGGACGACGGGGGCGGCAAGGGCGGCAAGGTCACCTTGCAGCAGTGGTACCACCAGTACGGCGAGGCGGGTACGGAGCAGGCGGTGCGCCGGTACGCCGACGCGTACACCGCGGCGAACGTCAAGGTGCAGTGGCGGCCCGGCGACTACGACCAGCAGACCGCCGCGGCGCTGCTCACCTCGTCGGGACCGGACGTCTTCGAGGGCGGCCCGACGCTGGACCAGATCCAGGGCGGTCAAGTGGTCGACGTCACCGACCTGGTCGGCCCGGTGAAGGCCGACTTCAACCCGGCCGTGGTGACGACGTACGGGGACAGGATCTGGGGTGTCCCGCAGGTCATCGACATGCAGCTCCTGTACTACCGCAAGAGCCTGCTCACTGCCGCGAACATCGCGCCGCCGACCACGCTTGACGAACTGGTCGACGCGGCGGCGAAGTTGACCACCAAGAAGGTCAAGGGGCTGTTCCTGGGCAACGACGGCGGCGCCGGGGTGCTCGGCGGTACACCGCTCTACGCCGCCGGGCTCAGCCTGGTGACCCCGGAGGGCACCGTCGGCTTCGACGACCCGGCCGCCGCCCGCACTCTGGCCAAGTTCCACCGGCTCTACGCCGACAAGTCGCTGCTGTTGGGCGCGCCGACCGACTGGTCCGACCCCTCGGCGTTCATCCAGGGGCTCACCGCGCTCCAGTGGTCCGGACTCTGGGCGCTGCCCGCGGTCAAGAAGGCCCTGGGGGACGACTTCGGGGTGCTGCCGTTCCCGAAGGACGGCGCGGCGGGCAAGCCCACGGTGCCGGTCGGCGCGTACAGCTCGGCCGTCAACTCCCGCAGCAAGCACCAAGCCGAGGCCAAGGCGTACATCAAGTGGCTGTGGATCGACAGGACCGAGTACCAGGAGGACTTCGCGCTCTCCTACGGCTTCCACATCCCGGCCCGGATCTCGCTGGCGAAGAAGGCGGCCAAACTGCGGGAGGGCGCGGCGGCCGACGCCGTCTCGTACGCCACCGACCACGGCTTCTCGCAGCCGCTGTTGTGGACACCGGCCAGCCAGACCGCGTACCAGGACGCGCTGAGCCGCATCATCAAGGACGGCGCGAACCCCGACACGGAGCTCAAGTCGGTGGTGCGCAAGACCAGTTCCGAATTGCAGCGGGTCCGGAAGAAGTCGTGAGACACCGCACTCTGTGGTTCTGGGTCTTCGTCGGACCATTCGCCGCCGGGCTCGCGCTGTTCACGTACGTGCCGCTGTTGTGGAGCGTCTATCTGAGCTTCTTCGACGCGCACAACACGGTGTCCCCGCACCGCTTCGTGGGCCTGGGCAACTACGCGGACGTCCTCGGCGACCAGGCGTTCACCGACAGCCTGCGCACCTTCGGGGTGTTCGCGCTGTTCATCGTGCCCGCCACCTACGCGCTCTCGCTCGCCCTGGCGCTGATGGTGAACCGGCTCCGGTACGCGCAGGCGTTCTTCCGTTCGGTGTTCTTCCTGCCGGCCGCCTGCTCCTATGTGGTGGCGGCGCTGATCTGGAAGCTGTCGATCTTCAACGGTGTGCGGTTCGGCCTGGCGAACACCGTCCTGGGCTGGTTCGGCGCCGACCAGACGGCGTGGCTGTCCACCACCCACCCGCCGTGGTACTGGCTGGTGATCGTGACCGTACGGCTGTGGTTGCAGGCCGGGTTCTACATGATCCTCTTCCTCGCCGGACTCCAGCGCATCCCGGCGCAGTTGTACGAGGCGGCGGCGGTGGACGGCGCGCGGCCCGGCTGGCAGGTCTTCCGCCACATCACGTTGCCCCAACTGCGGGCCACCTCGGTGGCGGTGGCGCTGCTGCTGGTCATCAACGCCTTCCAGGCGTTCGACGAGTTCTACAACCTGCTCAGCGACTCCCGCGGCTATCCGCCGTACGCCCGGCCGCCGTTGGTGTACCTGTACACCACCGCGCTCGGGCGGGGGCAGAACCTGGGCGTGGGCAGCGCGGGCGCCGTCGTCCTCGCGCTGATCATCGCGGTGGTCACCGTCGTCCAGGCCCGCTGGTTCGGGCTCGGCAGGAGGGAGGACTGACATGGAGCAGGCCCTGCTCAGATTCGGGCGCGCGGTGCGCCTGGTGCTGCTCGTGGTACTCGCGCTGCTGTTCCTGATCCCGTTCTACCTGCTGGTGCGCAACGGCCTGTCGGCCGAGCAGGACATCACCTCGCCCGAGTGGACGTTCTTCCCCACCCACCTCCAGTGGTCCAACATCCGCGAGCTGTTCGACGACCCCGCGGTGCCGATGGCCCGGTCGCTGCTCAACTCGGCCATGATCGCGGTCACCACGACGGTGGGCACGGTGGTGCTGGCGTCGCTGGCGGGATACGGACTGGCCCGTATCCCGTACCGCTGGTCCAACCAGGTGTTCTACGCGATCCTCGGCACGCTGATGGTGCCCGCCGCGGTCACCTTCGTGCCGAGCTTCGTGCTGGTGTCCTCGCTCGGCTGGATCTCCACGTTGCGCGGCCTGATCATCCCGACGATCTTCTCGGCGTTCGCCTGCTTCATCTTCCGGCAGTACTTCCTGGGCTTTCCCGGTGAGTTGGAGGACGCGGCGAAGGTCGACGGACTCGGCTACTGGCGCACCTACTGGCGGATCGTGGTGCCCAACTCCCGGCCGGTCTTCGCGGCCGTGTCCACGATCGTCTTCATCGGCGCCTGGAACGCCTTCCTGTGGCCTCTGGTCATCGGCCAGGACACGTCGTCCTGGACGGTGCAGGTGGCGCTGTCCACCTTCACCACCGCCCAAGTGGTCAACATCCACGAGCTGTTCGTCGCGGCGGCGGTGTCGATCCTGCCCCTGCTGCTGGTCTTCCTGCTCCTCCAGCGGCACATCGTGGCGGGCATCGAACGCTCCGGCATCGACGACTGAGCCCCCGCCGGGGAGTCGCGGCGGTACCCCCGCGACCCGGTCAGCGGACGTCGCGGACCGCGGCCAGGCCGCGGTCGTAGAGGTCGAGGATGTCGCCCTCGCCGTCACCCTCGATCCAGGTCGCGGTGGCGGCGTCGAAGCAGCCGAAGGCCGTGGCGAGGACGGCGCGGACCTGTACTCGGTCGGCGCCCGAGGCTGCCAGCCTGGCTTCGAGGAGCGGGAGCAGTTCCTCCTGGCAGCGCACGCGCTTTCCGAGGTAGGCGGCGCGCAGCGAGTCGGTGCGGTGGATCAGCCGGAAGCGCTCCAGGGCCTGTTCGGGACCGGTGTGGACGGAGAGCGCGGCCTTGAGGGCGGCGCGCAGGGTCTGCCAGGCGTCGGCGTCGGCGGGCTGCTCGCGGACGGTCTCCGTCAGGAGGGTGACGAACTGCTCCTGGCTGCCGCCGATGAGGTCTTCCTTGGTGCCGAAGTAGCGGAAGAGGGTGCGCTGCGAGACACCGGCCTCGCGGGCGATCTGCGCGATGGTCGTCTCGTCGTACCCCTGCCGTGTGAACAGCCGCAGGGCGGTGTCGAGGATCTCCCGGGCCGCGAGCTGCCGCGTCCGGTCCCACAGTGTGGGCGCGGCCGGCCCGTCGCCCGTTGTTCCCTGCGTCATGACATCACCTTAGCGCGGCCTGCCATCGTGGCATTCACGCGACATTTGGCAGTCGCTGCCACGCGGGCGTACGGTGACAATCAGTGGGGCCGTCCACGCGCCCCACGCGTCGACAAGGAGAGCGACCGTGGCAGCGAAGACAGCACTCGTCACCGGCGGCACCAGCGGGATCGGCAAGGCCACCGCGGAACTGCTCCACGCGCGCGGCTACCGCGTCATGGTCACCGGCCTCGGCAGCGTCGACAGCTCCGGCCTGCCGCACGACGTGGTCGCCGTCCGGGCCGACGCCGGTTCGCTCACCGACATCGACCAGGCGGTGGAGCGGGCGCGCGGGCACCTGGGCTCCCTCGACCTGCTCCATCTCAACGCGGGCATCTCCCGGCCCGGACCGATCGAGTCCACCGACGAGGCCGCCTTCGACGCCCTGTTCGACATCAACGTCAAGGGGAACTTCTTCACCCTGCGAAAGGCGCTCCCACTGCTGAACGAGGGCGCGTCCGTGGTGTTCACCATCGGCGCGGGCGAGGGGCTCGGCGCGGCCATGACCGCCGCCAAGGGAGCGCTGCTGCCTCTGATGCGCTCGCTCGCCATCGAACTGGCCCCGCGCCGTATCCGGGTCAACGCGGTGAGCCCCGGCCTGATCGACACTCCCGCGTACGGCAAGCTGGGCATCGGCCGGGAGACGGTCGCCGCGTGGGGCGAGGACGTTCCTCTCGGCCGCGTCGGAGCTCCCGCCGATGTCGCCGAGGCGGTCGCCTTCCTCGCCTCCGACGCCGCCGGTTACATCACGGGCGACAATCTGATCGTCTCCGGCGGCATGGGGATCCACGCCCGCTCCGCCTAGCGGACGGTCCGCCGCCGCGGGCCCATCGGTTTGCGACTGGTTCCGACCGCTTGCGATCAGTTTCTGACCTGGGATCGGGCTCCACCGGCGCGCGTCGACGGGGGCGCACTCGGGTTCGCCCTGATCCGCTCTTTCCTCTCCCCCGTGACGCTGGACATACTTGTCATATGTCGACACACCACGACGCGCATAGGGACCCGGTCGTCGGCGACCTCCCGCGCATTGTCACCCCGCACGGCGACCTCGACGCGGACACGCTGGGGCCGTTGCGGCAGGAGCTGACCGAGGCGGCCGAGGCCGGCCGGGTGCTGGTGCTCGACGCCAGCGGGATCACCTTCGCCGATTCCAGCTTCCTCAATCTGCTGCTGAGCATCCACCAGCACGGTGACCTGCGAGTCGCCGCCGTGCCGCCGCAGTTGGCGCGGCTGCTCCGTATCGTCGGCGTGGACCGCGTCCTCAAGGTGTACTCGACGGCGGAGGAGGCACTGCGGGCGACGGCGTGAGCCACCGGGTCCGGATCAGCGAGTGACGGTGAGTCCGGCGCACTCCCAGTGCAGCAGGCTCGTGCGCGCGTCGGGCGGGGTGTGCCCGTACGCGCCCGCGGACACGCTGATGTTCACCACCGGCCAGGCGCGCCAGGCGGGGCCGACGCCGTGGCCGTCGCGGAAGACGACCTCGTCGTCGATGGACCAGCAGACGTCGTCGGCGTCGAAGCGGACCCGGAGTGCGAAGGGGCGGCCCGGCGCGATCACGTCGGCCGCCTCGAACCCGCCGGGGCGTACGTGGTTGGACAGTTCGAGCAGCCGCGGGTTGGTGGGGTGGTACTCGAAGAGGTCGATCTCGCCGTGGCCCGGCTGGGGGCGGCCCGCGTCGCTGTCGCGGCCCCAGGTCCAGATCGCGGGCCAGGCGCCCTGCGGGGCGTGCACCACGCACGTGGCGGTGAGTTCGTCGCCCGGCAGCAGCTCGAAGCCGCCGGGGGCGTACTCGGTCGACACCAGGTCGGTGTGCCAGACGCCGCCCGCCGCCCGCCGGGCGCGGAAGACACCCCCGGCGGTGGGGGCGTAGGCGGGGCCGATCTGGTCGAGTTTGTTGTCGCCGGGATTGCGGCCGCTCTCCGGGTAGGCGGAGGTGCGGCCCGCCGCCCAGGCCGTGCGGTCGGTGAAGGGCGCGTCGAAGACCACGCGCCGGGGGCGCCGGGGCGGCGGCGGACCGTGGGGCGGGGCCTGCGGCGGGTCATGAGGGGTCGGTTGCTGAGGGGGCGGCTGAGCCGCGTCCTGGCCGGTGGTCACGGTGCTCCTGGTGGCTCGGCGAGATCCGGCCGAGAGTTCAGGCGGGCAGCTCGCTCTGTACCCAGTGAAGATCACCGCGCGGCTCGCGAACAGGAGCGTGCAGAAGCGCGGGCGGCGCGTAACGCGTCAGCCCACGCCCCCTGACCGGGTCAGGCGCTCACGCTCCGAGGGCGACGCGCACCTTGATCCGCTTGCCCACCGGCTCGCGCCGGACGTCGAAGCCCTCGCAGACCGCGAGGATGATCTCCAGGCCGTGCTGGCCGATCCTGCCGGGCTCCGCCGCGCGCGCGAGCGGCATCGACGAGTCGGTGTCCCACACGGTGATCACCAGATCCGTGCCCTGGATCTCCAGGTTCAGCGCGCAGGGACCCGGCGCGAATTTGCACGCGTTGGTCACCAGCTCGCTCACCACGAGTTGCGCGTCGGCGACGACGACCGCGGGGATCGGCTGGGCGCGCCCGCCCGTCACACCGGCCAGGAAGTCGGCGGTGAAGGCGCGGGCCGCCGCGATCGATCCGGTCTCGCCGTCGTACGCGGCTCCCGCCCAGATGTCCTGCCCGGCCTGCTGATGCGGGCCGTTCACGGCCATCGCGCTGGAACGCATGTTCTTGCCCCTGTCCGGTTGTCCGGCACAACCGTCAGGGCTTCTGCCCCACCCCAGTCGCTTCACACCCATCTTTTTTTCGGCTTCTCCTTCTGGGCCGGACGCGGGCCTCGGACGGGCGGCGCGCTCGGGGAACGGGCAGGTGGTGAGCGGGCCGTGAACGGATGACGCGCGGAGACGGCCGCCCGGCAGGACGGCCGTCTCCAGGCGGCCCGGTGGGCACGGCCGACGGCGTACGGGCGCGACGGCCCGGTCACAGCTCCAGGTCGTTCTCGATCCGCTTCAACTGGTGCCGGGCCATCGCCAGGTTGGCGCGCGACTTGTCCAGCGCCAGGTACAGGAAGAGGCCGTTCTTGCCCCGGCCCTTGAGCAGCCGGATCAGGTGGTACTGCGAGCCCAGGGTGATGAGGATGTCCTCGATCTCGTCCTTGAGGCCGAGCAGTTCCATGGTGCGCGCCTTGGCACGGACGACGTCGGTGTTGCCGGCCGCCGCGACGTTGAGGTCGAGTTCCTTGCCCCCGCCGAGGGTGCCCAGCGCCATTCCGCTGGTGTAGTCGACGAGTGCGACGCCTATGACGCCGTCGATCGAGGTCATCGCGTCCTTGAGGGCGGTTTCGGTGTTGGCCATGATGGCTGGGCTTCCTTCCGGTCGGTTCATGTGCGGTGCTGACGTGGATGCGGTGGACGCGGTGGATGCGGTCGATGGGGTGGATGGGGTGGATACGGTCGATGCCGTTGCCGCGTCGGGGGCGGTGGGCGCGCGGTGGCGGGCGCCGCTGGTCCGGGTGGGTCGGGTGGTCATGGCGTGGGGGCGTCCTCCCGTGGCTCGGGGTCGCCGTCGACCAGGTGCGCGATGTGCGCGCCGGAGCGGCGGGCCTCCATGTGCAGCCGGCCCACGTTGACCTGCGGTCCGGCCAGGACGGTGAGCACGCAGGCGGTGCCCGCGGCGTAGATGGCGACGTATCCCTGCTCGCCGCGGACCAGCAGTTCCCGGAAGGGGCCGTGGGACGCGGTGTCGGTCAGCCGCAGGCCGACACCCAGCGCCGCGGCGGTGAGGGCCGCCACTCCCTCGGCCTCCACGGTGTCCGCCTCCTGGGCGAGCACCATGCCGTCGACGCCCGCGGCGAGCGCGCCCGTGGCGTACGGCAGCCGGGCCCGCAGCCGCCGCAGTTCCTCGCGTATCTCGGCCTCCTGCGCCATCAGATTCCTTCTCTCCTCTCTCCTTCCGACCTTCTTGTCGGCGCGTTGTCGCACGACGCGCCTCATATCTGTGCGGTCCCGGTCCTGCGGGCGGGAGTGCGCTTCACGGTCGTGCCTCCAAGGCGTCGAGGACCCTGCGGAGCGTGCCGACGTCGGGAGGTCCCGGCAGGTACCCGGCGCGGTCCGCGGTGGCCGGTGCGGATGCGGCTTCCTGTGCCCGTCCCGGTGGCCGCCCCTGCCCTGGTGGCGGTGCCGCGCGCCGCGGGGTCTCGCAGTGCCCGGCGGCGGCCAGCCGCCGTACGTCGACCAGCGCGTGGAAGGTGGGCCTGCCGAGCACGGTGGCGATGGCGGACGGGGTGCGTACCCCGTCCACGAGGTCCAGCAGGGCCCGCTGCCGACGCGGTACGGGCGGCAGGCACGCGGCCCTGCGGCGGACGACGGGGGCGGTGTCGAGCTGCGGATACGGCCACAGGGCGTCGAGGAGTCCGCGGCGGCGGCGGGTCTCGCGCTCCACCTCGGCCACCCGCACCGGGCGCACGGGGCCGAACCAGTGGACGACACCGTGCCGGAAGCGCGTGGGGCCGCTGCCCGCGGCGAGGACGAAGAAGGCGGCGTCGTAGAGCGCGCCGAGGTGGCTGATCTCCAGTTCCGCGGCGGAGATCCTGCGGTGCTCCAGGAGGTGGCGGGCGGTCCGGCAGCGGGCTCCGGCGGCGTCCACCGCCTCCTGCCACACCTCGACGGGAAGTCGGCCGCCGGCGGTCAGCAGGACGTCGATGCCGGGGGTGGCCGGGCTCTCGGCGTGCACCACGACGCCGTCCGCGAGGTAGAGCGCCCCGCTGTCCCGGAGCAGCGCGCCGGTCGCGCCCTCCTCGGCCAGGCGCAGCAGCATCGGTGACAGCGGCCCGGTCATGCCAGCACCAGCCGTTCGGCGAGGTCGCGTACGCGCATCATGGCGAGGGCGAGGTTGGCGTGCTCGCGGTCGAGCCACAGGTGCAGGAACACCCCGCCGTCGAAAGGTGCTTCGACGAAGCGCAGCAGGTGGTAGCCGGTGCGGGTGACGACGATGACGTCCTCGACCGGCAGCCCCTTGGCGGTGTCTGCGGGTCCTGAGGGAGCGGCGGGCGCGGCGGGTGCGGCGGGTCCCGTGGTCCCGCCGCGCGGTGAGCCGAGGGGTTCCGCCGGTTCGAACGCCGAGTGCTCCACGGCCATGCGCGCGAATTCCGCGGTCTCGGCCGCCGCCGTCTCGGGGTCACCGCCCGGCGCGTCTCCGACCTGTCCGAGGGAGAGCCCGCTGATCCACTCCACGAGAGCGGCGCCCCGGGCTCCCGGCAGCGTCATGGCCTCGCGCAGGCACTCGTCTATCCCGGACACCCGACTCCCCTGCGTGAGGCCGCTGTTGGCCCGCCGACGGATCGGCAGTGACCGTCACGTTACGCACGGTGGCACTCGCGCGAAGGACTTCTGGCAATTTCCAGCGGTACATGACCGCACTGGGCATAAAATGCTCCCCCTCCGTCCGGCCGTCCGCGCTTGGTCGCCGTCCCCGGAGCGCCACCGGCCCCTCGCGTATCGCACGCGAGGGGCCGGGCCGGTTGTGCTCAGGGACGCCGGCCCGGTCGGGCCGGGTCGGAGGAGGTCGAGTCGGGTCCGGGCGGGTCGGGTCGGGTCGGGTCGGAGGAGGTCAGTCCGGGTCAGGTGTTCCAGACCTGGAATTCGGAGATCTGCCCGGCGGGCCAGCCGGAGTTGGCGGTGACCGTCACCCGGAAGTACCGCGCGGTGGCCGCGGTGAAGGTGAGGGTGACCGTGTTGTTGGAGGCGGGGTCGAAGGAGTAGGAGGCCGACGACTTGAGGGTGGTGAAGGTGCTGCCGTCGGTGCTGCCCGACAGGGACAGCGTCTGGTTGCGGGCGCCCCAGCCCGCGGGGAGCTGGAGGACGACCTTGCTCGCGCTCTGCGCGGAGCCGAGGTCGACCTGGACCCACTGCGGGAAGGCGTTGTTGGCACTCTCCCAGTAGCTGTTCTGGCTGCCGTCGGTGACGTTGGAGGACCCGTAGACGTCGGAGTGGCTGGACTCGCTGGTGGCCTTGCCCGCCGCCAGGTTGGTGCTCACCGTGCCGCTGCCGGTGCCGGTCAGCGCCACGGTGGTGGGGCTGTTGGAGGCGTTCCCGCTGATCGTCAGGGTGCCGGTGCGGGTGCCGGAGGCGGTGGGGGTGAACTTCACCGCGACCGAGCAACTGGCGTTGGCCGCGAGCGACGTGCCGCAGGTGTTGGTCTGCGAGAAGTCCCCGGAGGCGGTGACCGAGCTGATCGACGCGGCGGCCGTACCGGTGTTGGTCACCGTCACGCTCTGCGCGCCGCTGGTGGTGCCGGGCGCCTGGGAGGCGAAGGTGAGCGAGGTCGGAGTGACGGACAAGGTCGCGGACGACGGGTTGGTGCCGCCGCTCGGGTAGACCTGGAGGCCGGACAACTGGGCGGCGCTCCAGCCCGAGTTGGCGGTGACGTTGATCCGTACGTAGCGGGCGGTGGCCGCGGGGAAGGTGAGGGTCACCGTGTTGTTGTTGGCGCTCGGGTCGAAGGTCTGCGCGGCGGAGGGCGACAGGGTGCTGAACGAGGTGCCGTCCGTGGAGCCCTGTACGGACAGGGTCTCGGTACGGGTGGCCCACGCCGTGGACGGCGGGAGCCGCAAGGTCACCTTGCCGACCGCGTAGTTCTGCCCGAGGTCGACCTGGACCCACTGCGGGAAGGCGCCGTTGGCGCTCTCCCAGTACGTGGACGCGTCCGCGTCGGTGACATTGCCCGCGACGAAGGTGCCGTTGGCGGAACTCGCCGTGGCCGGGCGGCCTGCGGCGATGTCGGTGCTGCTGTCGATTCCGGCGCCGCTGAGCGCGACCGTGGTCGGGCTGTTGTTGGCGTTGCTGGTCAGTGTCAGCGTGCCGTTACGGGTGCCGCCGGCCGTCGGCTTGAAGGTGACGGTCACCGCGCAGGACGAACCGACCGCGAGCGACGAGCAGTTGTTGGTCTGGGTGAAGTCGCCGGTCGCCGCGACGGCCGAGACGGTGGCCGTGGTGGTGCCGGAGTTGGTGACGGTGACGGTCTGCGGGGCGGCCGTCGCGCCGACGACCGTGCCGCCGAAGGACAGGCTCGCCGGGTTGGTGCCCAGGATCGGGCCGGGCGCGGTGCCGGTGCCGGACAGGGCGACGGTGCTGGTGTTGCCGCCCGCGCCGACGGTCAGCGTCCCGGCACGCGCGCCGGTCGCCGTCGGCGCGAATTTCACGCTGACGGTGCAGGAGCCGTTGGCCGGGATGGAGGTGCCGCAGGTGTTGGTCTGCGAGAAGTCACCGCTGGTGGTGATGGCGGAGACGGAGGCGGCCGAGCCGGTCGGGTTGGTGACCGTCGCGGTCTGGGCGGCGCTGGTCGAACCGGTGGCGACCGAGCCGAAGTTGAGCGCGCTCGGGCTGGCGGTCACGCCTTCCGCCGGGTAGGGCGGGAAGACGGGGGTGGGGAAGCCGCCGCAGAACGGGGTGCCGCTGATGCCGGAGTTGCCGCCGCCGTCGGTGACGGTGAAGTTGTTGCCCTCGCAGCTATAGATCGGTGAGCTGGCGCCGATGCCGGTGGCCGTGACGTTGGTGAACTTCGCGGCGCCGCCGGTCTGTTCCTGGAGGGCGAAGGTGCCGGCGCCCGCGATGGTCACGTTGTTGAGGCTGACCCCGCTGACGGTGCCCTCGACCCACTGCACCGCCTCGTAGGGGCTCTGCTGGATCAGCGCGTTGGTCACGTTGATCGGGCCGGTGATGGCGCCCTGGCTGCCGTCGAACCACAGCGCGCCGACGCCGAACTGCCAGTTCGGGTCGAGACTGCCCGCCCTGACCAGGGTGTTGTTGGAGATCGTGGTGGTGCCGACCGGGGTGGAGGTGAAGCGCTGGCCGACGTGGATGCCGCCGCCCTGGGCGAGTCCGGTGTCCCGTACGAGGTTGCCGCTGACGGTGTTGTCGTGGCCTCCGTAGATCGCGATGGCGTTGGCCAGGATCTGGGTCTCCACGGTGTTGTTGGAGATGGTGTCGTTGGCGTCGGCGCCGAGCGCGGCGTCGGCCCAGGTGGCGATGCCGTCGTCGCCGGTGTTGCGGATCTCGCTGTTGGTGACGGTCGAATTGGTCACTCCGCCGTGGAAGTTGACGCCGTCGGCGGTGGTGTCACGGATCCGCAGACCGCTGAGGGTCAGCTTGTCCATCGGCCCGTCCATCCAGGCGCCGACCTTCAGGTGGTCAATCCAGAGGCTGGAGACGGTGGAGTTGCTCATCGCGCCGCCGATGCCGTTGACCTGGTCGCAGTCGTTGCGCTCGCCGACCTGGCCGAAGATCGCGAAGTTGGAGAGGTGGACGTTGCTGCTCACCCCGCGATTGCCGCCGACTCCGCAACTGTCGGGCTCGCCGAGCCCGTAGAAGCCGGGCGCCGCGCCGGTCACCGTCGAGTACCACATGCCCGCGCCGGTGACGGTGACGTTGTTGACCGTGATGTGCCGGGGGATCTTGAAGGTGCCCGGCGGGATCCACACCGTGCCGCCGGGGCCCGCCGCGTTGATCGCCGCGTTGAAGGCGGCCGTGCTGTCGGCGGCGCCGGTCGCGTCGGCGCCCTGGCTGGTCACCGAGACCGAGCCGGACGGCTGCGGGAGGGCGGCGCCGACCTGCTCGAAGTCGGCGAAGTCGATGGTGGTGGCGGCGCTGGAGCCGCTGGTCTGGAGGGTGAAGGTGGTGCCGGCCGGATAGGTCTGCGGGAGCAGCCGGTGGACCTCGTCGTAGAAGTGGTGCGGGTTGCTGCCCGGTGTGTTGGTGAACGGGTAGCTGCCGTAGTACCAGCTATAGGCGTTGGTGAGGGTGAAGTCGGGCTGTGCGGCGCCGTTGATCGCGAACGACAGCGGGGCGGTGTAGACCGAGCCGCCCGAGCCGTCGGGGATGCTGTAGCGGAAGTCGATCGAGTTGGTGGCGACCGGGGTGGTGAAGGTGACGTACTTGCCGCTGCCCGAGAGGGTCACCGCCTTGCGGTACGACGCCTCGTCGGCGAGCTGTCCCGCGGCGAAACTCGGGCCGATGGCCGTGCCGTTGGTGGCGGAGTTCTCCGCCTGCACCTCGACGTAGGGAAGGCTCGCGCCGCTGCCGCCGGTGGCTGCGGCGGCCGATGCCGGTGGGGCCGCGAGGGCGATGACGCCCGCGGCGGCGATCAGCGCGGTGGTGCCTCCCACGGCGATGGTGCGCCTCAGGGATCTGATGGGCTGGAACAACGTCTGCTCCTTTTCGACACGGAATGCCGGACCTGCGCCGTGCGGACAGCCGTACGAGGGCATGGGGAAGCGAGGTGACGCGGAGCTGGGCCGCCGACGCCGGAGCGGGCCTGGGACACGGCCCGTCGCGGTGGCGGTGAAGGGGATGGCGGCTGGGGCGTTGCGCTGAAGCGGTCGGCGGGTGGGGGGGTGACGGCGCAAGGGGAACCGTAATGTCGTGGACACGGCAGCGCAATATACGAACTTATCTTTGCTCAATCTCTACTTTCTCTCGCAAGATCCAATGTTGCCCGTCCATGGATTCGGGAGACCGCCGCCGCTCGCCCCGTGCGCCCTCCGATCGACGGGCACCTCGTCCACCTTCTACAACGTGTAGTAGATTCGCGGGCAGCCCCCGGCCGGGGCCGTCCGCCGAGGTCACCGCGGGGCGCGGGTCCGGCATGCCCGGCTCCCGCTGCCCACGCCCGCAAGGAGGCCGATCACCGTGACTCCTCATTCCGACCGGCGGATCGTCGCCCGTACCGTCCTGCGCACGGGTGCGGTGGCCGCGTCCGCGCTCGCTGCCGCCTACGCCGGGCCCGCGCTGTCGACCTTCGGCCCGCTGCGCAACCGGCTCATGCCGCGGCTGTCGGGACGCGGACGGCCCGACAGCGTGGCGCTCACCTTCGACGACGGCCCCGACCACCTGTCCACCCCGCACTTCCTGCGACTGCTCGACACCCGCCGCGTGCGGGCCACCTTCTTCCTGCTCGGCTCGATGGCCGTCCGCTCCCCCGGCCTCGTCACGGAGATGTACGAGGCGGGCCACGAGGTCGCGATCCACGGCTGGACCCACCGGCCCGCGCTGCTGCGCGGCCCCTGGACCACGTACGAGGACCTGGCCCGCGCCCGCGACCTCGTCGGCGGCCTCACCGGCGGCGCGCCGACGCTCTACCGGCCGCCGTACGGCGTCATGACCGCCGGTACGCATCTGGCCTGCCGCCGCCTCGGACTCACGCCGGTGCTGTGGACCGCCTGGGGCGAGGACTGGCGCGGGCGCGCGACGCCGCGGACCGTCCTCGACACCGTCACCCGCGACCTGCGCGGCGGCGGCACCGTCCTGCTCCACGACTCCGACTGCGCCTCGGCCACCGGGTCGTGGCGCAACACGCTCGGGGCGCTCCCCCGCCTTCTCGACTTCTGTCAGGAACGCGGCCTGACGGTCGGCCCGTTGCGCGATCACGGGGGTCTCGCGGTGGCCGGTTGGTCGGGCGGCCGGGGCCGGGGCGGCCAGGTCGTGCCGTAGTACCGTGAGGATTCCTACGAAGGAGCGGGAAGCGTGGCCGAGCAGGAAGGCCCGGCCGCCGGGCGACGCGCGCCGGGCGAGCTGGAGAGCGAAGTCCTCGCGGCGCTGTGGGCCGTCGGCGAGCCGGCCGGGGCGGGCGCCGTACGCGAACAGGTCGCGGGTGAACCCGCCTACACCACCGTCCTGACGATCCTCACCCGCCTCCACGACAAGGGCCTGGTCACCCGCGAGCGCGCCGGACGCGGCTACCTCTACTCCCCCGTGCGCGACGAGGCGGGCCACGCGGCGGCCGGCATGCGCGACCTGCTGGAAGCCGGCGGCGACCGCGCGGCCGTCCTGGCCCGCTTCGTCTCCGAACTGCCCGCGGAGGACGAGAGGTTGCTGGAGAGGTTGCTGCGCGATCACGCCTCGGGGCAGGCCACCGGCGCCGCTCCCGGCACCCGCCCGGCGCGGCGCCCGCACGGCCGCCGGTCCTGACGACGCCGGGCACGGGCGTGCGTGCCAGGGCCGAAGGGGCCGGGGCCGAGGGGCCGTTCGTGATCCGCGGAACGGACCCTAGCCCGGCGGGAGTGTCACCTGGAAGCGGGCTCCGCGCGGTGCGGGGATCAGGGTGATGTCGCCGCCTGCCGCGCGGGCGAGGCGGCGGGCCAGGGGGAGGCCGAGCCCGGCGCCGTCGTGGGCGTCCGTCTCCGAGCCGAAGCGGCGGCCCGCCTCGAAGACGGCCTCGGCGTGTTCGGCGGGGACGCCGGGACCGTCGTCGGCGACGAACACCCGCGCGCCGTCGTGGAGTCGGACGCATTCGAGGGCGATCGCGCGGGCGGCGTAGCGGCGGGCGTTGTCGAGCAGCGGGGCGAGGACGCGTTCGAGGAGTTCGGGAGTGACGCCGACGTCCACCGGCTCGCCGGACGCCGTGACCGGGGGCGCCTCGGGGTGTTCGGCTCGGCTGCGGTCGGCGACCGCGCGGGCGACGTCGAGGGCGGCGCAGCGGCCCGCCGCCGCCGCGGACGGCTGCCGGGCCTCGCTGAGCAGCGTCCGGCAGATCTGCGCCATCTGTGTGGCCGCGGCGGCGATGGCCTGGTGGGAGGAGCGGGACTGGTCCGCGGTGCGGGGGCGGGCGGTGAGCCAGTCCGTCTCCGCGGTGATCCGGGCCAGCGGATTGCGCAGTTCGTGGGAGAGCTCGGCGGTGAGCTGCTGTTCGTGCCGCAGGACGGCCGCCTGGCGGTCGAGGAGCTGGTCCAGATTGGCGGCCAGCGCGGCCAGTTCCGCGGGCCTGGCCTCCCGCGCGCCGAAGCGCTGCGCCGCGCCGTACCGGCTCCAGCGGGACGCCTGGTCGCTCATGGTGCTGACCGGGCGCAGGGCGCGGCCGATCACCATGCGGGTGACCAGGTAGACGCCGCCGACCAGCAGCAGGGCGAGGCCGAGCGAACCGGCCAGCGCCGAACGGGCGGTGAGCAGATACGGCTCCAGGCTCGCGGCGGCCACGACGGTGGCGACCTGAACTCCCCCGCTGCTCAGCGGCATCGCGTACAGCCGGGTCGAGCGCGGGGTGGAGGTGTCGGCGAATCGGGTCCCCTTGCCCGCGAGGGCGTCCGCGCGGCGCTGGAGCGGTTCGGGAGCGGCGGGGCGTTCGACGACGTGGGCGCCGCGGTAGATCCAGATGCCGCTGTCGAGCGCGCCGTCGTCGCCCGGTTCCCGGACGGCGATGGTCCCGTCGGCGCGGATGTCGACGGTCGCGGCGACGGCTGCGGCGCGGGTGCGCAGCAGGTCGTCGGCCTGGCGGCGCAGTATCTCGTGCAGCGCGACGTTGAACGCGGCGGTGAGCAGCGCCACCCACAGCACGGTGGTGACGAGGGCGAGCAGCGCCAGTCGGCCGCGCAGGGTCGCGGGCAGCGTGCCGGACGGACCTCGGCGGCGCGCCCGCCCCGCGCGCGGCTGCTGCCCGGCGCGGCTCGGGCGTTCCGCCCGGCCCGGACGTCGCACGCGCGCGGGCGGCCTCACGCGAACCGGTATCCGATGCCGCGCACGGTGTCGATGCCGCGCGTGCTGCCCGTCTCGCGGAGCTTGCGGCGCAGCCGCGACACGTACTGGTCGAGGGTGTTGTCACTGACCTGGGCGCCGTGCGGCCACGCCGCCCGTACCAGGCTGTGCCGTCGTACGGCGGCGCCGGGCGCGGCCATCAGGCAGGCCAGGATGCGGAATTCGGTGGGGGTCAGGGGTACGGCCGCGCCGCCGTCCGCGGACAGCGCGTGCGTGACGGGGTCCAGGCGCAGTCCCTCGACCTCGCGGGCCGCCACGCGGTTGCCGCGGCGGAGCGCCGCGTGCAGGCGGGCGGTCAGCTCGGCCAGGTGGAAGGGCTTGGCGAGATAGTCGTCGCCGCCGGAGGAGAAGCCCGACAGCCGGTCGTGCAGGGCGTCGTGCGCGGTGAGGAAGAGCACGGCGGCCTCGATGCCGACGGCGCGCATGGCCTGGCAGACGTCCCGCCCGTCGGAGTCGGGCAGGCCGACGTCGAGGACGACCGCGTCCACGCGCGGGCCGACCGTACGCAGCGCGCTCGCGCCGTCGGCGGCGGTCAGCACTTCGAAGTCCTCTTCGCGCAGGCCGCGGGCGAGGACGTCGCGCAGTCCGTGGTCGTCCTCGACGATCAGGACGCAGTGGGCGGTCATGACGCCCAGTATCGGCGACCGGGCACGTCGGGGAAGGGCCGGGCGGCCGGAGGCGGGGCGGCGCTCAGGTTGTGTTCAGGCGCCGCGTGCCAGCCTGCGCGGCATGACAACGACCATGGAACGCTCGGGCCCGGCGCCCGGGGTGCGCACGATGCTCAACAAGGTGCCGGAAGTCACCGTCTACTTCTGGCTGATCAAGGTCTTGTGCACCACGGTCGGCGAGACCGCGGCGGACTATCTCAACACCAATCTCCACATGGGCCTGACGAACACGACGTACGTGATGTCGGTGCTGCTGGTGGCGGCCCTGGTGGCGCAGTTCCGGGTACGGCGGTACGTGCCGGGCGTGTACTGGCTCGCGGTGGTGCTGATCAGCGTGGTGGGCACCTTGGTCACGGACAATCTGACCGACAACCTCGGGGTGGCGCTGACCACCACGACCGCGGTCTTCGCGGTCGTCCTGGCGGCGACCTTCGCGCTCTGGTTCGCCGTCGAGCGGACGCTGTCGATCCACAGCATCCGCACCCCGCGCCGTGAGGCGTTCTACTGGGCGGCGATCCTGTTCACCTTCGCCCTGGGCACGGCGGCGGGCGACCTGGTCGCGGAGCGGATGAACCTCGGCTACTGGCTCTCCGCGCTCGCCTTCGGCGCGGTCATCGCGGTGGTCGCGCTGGCGCACTTCCGGCTGCGGCTGAACGCCGTGCTCGCGTTCTGGCTGGCGTACATCCTGACCCGGCCGCTGGGCGCGTCCCTGGGCGACTACCTCTCGCAGCCGCGCGCGGACGGCGGTCTCGGCCTCGGCACGGTGGGCACCAGCGCGCTGTTCCTGTCCACGATCCTGGCGCTGGTCGTCTATCTGACCCGGACCCGCAAGGACCAGCGGCCCGCACCGCACACGCCGCTGGACGAGCACGCCCAGCAGGACCGGCGGGCGGCGGAAACCGCCTGATGACGTACGCGGCTGCCACCGTCCTGTCTGCGCTGATACGCGGCCCGCGCCGGTCACCGGCGTCCACCGGTCCTCCGTGCCGTATCGCAGCAGACAGGAACGACAGCCCGTGCGTGCTCCCTTCGTCCCCCGCGCCCTCGCGCGCGTCCAACGGTCCCTGACCTGGCTGATGGCCCTGGCCTACGCCGTCGCGACGGTCGCTCCCGCCGCCGGTCTGTGGCTGCGGCACCTGCGGTGGAGCGTGCCGCGCGGGGTCGGCGTACCGGCCGCCGCGCTGTCGCCGCCCTCGGCGCTGCTGGCGTTCGTGCTGTTCACGGCGGCCCTTCAGGTGCCGGTGCGGCGGCTGCCCGCGCTGGCCAGGCGCCCGGGGGCGCTGATGACCGGTACGGCGGTGAACGCGGCCGTGCCGCTGCTCGTCCTGCCCTTGCTGGCGGGACTGTTGCGGTTCTCGCCCGACACCGACGGCGGCAGCGGGCTGCTGACCGGGATCGCGCTCGTCGGCGCCATGCCGGTGGCCGGGGGCGCGACGGTCTGGGGCGGCCGGGCGGGCGGCAACCACGCGCTGGTGGTCGGCATCGTGCTCGCCTCCACGCTGCTCAGCCCGTTGACCACCCCGCTGACGCTCTCCATGGCCGCCGTCTTCGCGCACGGCCACTACGCCCACGATCTGGGGCGGATGGCCGGTGCCAGCAGCGGCGCCTTCGCGCTGGCCGGGGTCGTCACGCCGTGCCTGGCCGGGCTGTTGGCGCAGCGGATGACGTCGCGGGAGCGGCGCGACCGCGCGCTTCCCGGTCTGAAGCTGTCCGCGCTGCTGGCGTCACTGCTGCTGACGTACGCCAACGCGTGCGGCGCGCTGGGCGGTCAACTGCGGCACCCGCAGGTGGCGTTCATCGCCGCGTCGGTCGGTGTGGCGGCCCTGGCGTGCCTCGCGGCGCTGGCCGTCGGCTGGGGTCTGGCGCGCGGTCTGCGCAGTGACCGGGCCGACACGGTCGCGATCACGCTGGCCTCGGGGATGAACAACAGCAGCGCGAGCGCGGTGCTCGCGGCGACTCATCTTCCCGCGCATCCGCAGGTGTTGATGCCCGTGCTGGCGTACAGCATCGTGCAGAAATTCGGCGCGGGGGCGGTGGACAGCTTCCTCGGCCCCCGCGCCGCCGCCGGATCCCGGCGGCGGGGGGGGGGGGGGCGGGGGGCGGGGGAGGGGGTATCCCCCTCTGTCTTTGGTAGTGTTGGGGTGTTGTCCGCGAACCACGCCACCCCCGAAGGACCCGAGAGAGGGGGC
>NZ_JBVHMF010000037.1:0-63980 GCF_055558595.1 Streptomyces sp. NPDC025721
TCCTCCACACCTACAACCACCACCGCACCCACACCGCACTCGGCGGCCAGCCACCCATCACCCGCGTCAACAACCCTCCAGGTCACTACACCTAGCGTGTGAGACATGACAACGACTCAGCACGCGATCGGCTCGGGATTCGGCGCACAGACCACCGCGCGGGAGGTGCTGGAGGGGATCGACCTGACCGGCAGGCTCGCCCTCGTCACCGGCGGCTACTCCGGCATCGGCCTGGAGACCACCCGCGCGCTGGCCGCGGCGGGCGCCCACGTCGTCGTACCGGCCAGGCGGCCCGCGACCGCCAAGGACGCGCTCGACGGTGTCGACGGCGTGGAGGTCGACGAGCTCGACCTGGCCGACCTCGACAGCGTCCGCGGTTTCGCCGAGCGCTTCCTGGCCACCGGGCGCGGCATCGACATCGTCATCAACAGCGCCGCCGTCATGGCCTGCCCCGAGACGCGGGTAGGACCCGGCTGGGAGGCGCAGTTCGCCACCAACCACCTCGGGCACTACGCGCTGGTGAACCGGCTGTGGCCGGCGATCGAGGACGGCGGCGCGCGCGTCGTCGCGGTCTCCTCGGCCGGTCACCACTACTCCGCCATCCGCTGGGACGACCCGCAGTTCGCGCGCGGCGGCTACGAGAAGTGGCAGGCGTACGGCCAGGCCAAGACGGCCAACGTGCTGTTCGCGGTGCACCTCGACCAGCTCGCCGCGCGGCGCGGGGTGCGGGCCTTCGCGCTGCACCCCGGCGGCATCCTCACCCCGCTCCAGCGCCACCTGCCCCAGTCGGAGCTGATCGAGCGCGGCCTGATCGACGAGAACGGCGAACCGCTGGAGTCCGCCGGGCTCAAGAGCACCGAGCAGGGCGCCGCCACCCAGGTCTGGGCCGCCACCTCGCCCATGCTCGACGGCAAGGGCGGCGTCTACCTGGCGGACTGCGAGATCGCCGAGCCCGCGCCCGCGGACGGCACCAGGATCGGTGTGAAGGACTACGCGATCGACCCGGACCAGGCCGCCCGGCTGTGGACGCTGTCCGCCGAACTGACCGGCGTGGACGCCGTCACGCCCCGGTAGGCCGCCCGCTCACGCCCCGCCCGCACCCGCGACCCCGCACTCCCCAGCAGCCGGTAGGGGGTCGCGGCACCGGGCGGCGTAATGTTGCCCAAGGCAAACAGAGCAGCATTACGGGAGAGGAAGCAGCACCATGAGTGCTCAGGCAGACGCCGCGCCGGCCGGCACCGCGGCGCCCCCGACGGAGTACACACACCGGCAGATCATGGTCATCCTCTCGGGGCTGCTGCTCGGCATGTTCCTGGCGGCACTGGACCAGACGGTGGTCTCCACGGCCATCTACAAGATCGGTGAGAGCCTCAACGGCCTGACCGCCCAGGCGTGGGTGACCACCGCCTTCCTGATCACCTCGACGATCAGCACACCGCTGTACGGCAAGCTCTCCGACCAGTACGGGCGCAAGCCGTTCTTTCTCTTCGCCATCGCGATATTCATCGTCGGCTCGGCGCTGTGCATGCTGTCGACGTCGATGTACATGCTCGCGGGCTTCCGCGCCCTCCAGGGCATCGGCGCGGGCGGGCTGTTCTCGCTCGCGCTCGCCATCGTCGGCGACATCATCCCGCCGCGCCAACGAGCCAAGTACCAGGGCTACTTCATGGCCGTGTTCGGCACGTCCAGCGTGCTCGGACCGGTCATCGGCGGCGCGCTGGCCGGGCAGGACTCGCTGCTCGGCATCGACGGCTGGCGCTGGATCTTCCTGATCAACGTCCCCATCGGCATCCTCGCCCTGTTCGTGGTCGCCAGGGTCCTGCACGTGCGCCAGGAACGACGGCCGCACCGGATCGACTACCTCGGGGCGACCGCGCTGATCGTCGCCCTCGTACCGCTGCTGATCGTGGCCGAACAGGGCCGCGAGTGGGGCTGGGGCGCCGCGTCCTCGCTGTCCTGCTACATCATCGGCGCGGTCGGCATCGTCGCCTTCCTGCTGGCCGAGCGCCGGGCGGGCGAGGAGGCGCTGCTGCCGCTGCGGCTCTTCCGCAACGGCGTCTTCGCGGTCGGCTCCGCGCAGTCCGCGATCATCGGCATCGGCATGTTCGGCGGCATCACGCTGCTGCCGCTCTACCTCCAGCTCGTCAAGGGCAACTCGCCGACCAAGGCCGGTCTGCTCACCCTGCCGCTGGTGCTCGGCATCATGATCTTCTCGATGGTGTCCGGCCAGATCACCTCGCGCACCGGCCGCTACAAGATCTTCCCCATCATCGGCTGCGCCCTGCTGGTGGGCGGCATGCTGATGCTGTGGCAGATGTCGGCCGACAGCAGCCTGTTCTACGTGGACGTGTCGATGTTCGTCGTCGGCGCCGGGCTCGGCCTGAACATGCAGACGATCGTGCTCGCCATGCAGAACGCGGTGCCGCCGCGCGACATCGGTGTCGCCACCTCCTCGACGACCTTCTTCCGTCAGATGGGCGGCACGCTCGGCGTCGCCGTCTTCCTGTCGATCGTCTACTCCGTCGTGGGCGGCAAGATCGGCTCCGCCTTCGCCGCCGCCAAGGGAGGAGAAGCGTTCCAGCAGGCCGCCGCCGCGCACCCGGACCAGCTCAAGACGCTCACCTCGGCGTCCTCGGGCAGCACGGGCACGCTCAACGACACGTCGTTCCTCAGCCATGTCGACCCGGCGCTCGCCCACCCCTTCAAGACCGGCTTCACCGACGCGATCAACGTCGCCTTCCTCGTCGGCGCGGGCGTCCTGGTGATCGCCTTCGTGCTGTCGCTGCTCATCAAGGAGGTCCCGCTGCGCACCACGGCGGGGGACTTCTCGCAGGAGGAGAAGGTGGAGGCGGCGACCTCCTGAGTCAGGGCGTGTCCCTCGGCTCGCCGCACAGCCGGTACAGCAGCGCGTAGGCCGTCTTGACGATGCGGCAGCCGCGGTCGTGCCGGGTGGCGCATCCGGCCACCGCCGTACCGGTCGCCGGGTGGAAGCCGAGGAACGTCTGCTGCCCGAAGGTGGCCCCCGCGTGGAAGAGCAGGGGGCCACCCGGCGCCGGATGGCGGTACCAGGTCAGCGTGTGCGTGTTCCGGTGACCGAGCCCCCGGCGCAGTTGCGGGACTTGGACGTCGCGCAGCGCCGCCTCCAACGCCGTGCCGCCGGGCCGCAGGTGCGCCTCGGCGTAGCGGAGCAGGTCGGTCGGTGTGGACCGGACCCCGCCCGCCGCCGTGAAGGCCGCCATGTCGGTCGGCGGCAGCGGCGTACGCCCGTCGGTCCGGTAGCCGACCGCCGCGAGGACACCGCCCGGCCCCGTCGTGGTGCCGGGCAGCCCCAGGGGCGCCAGCACCCGCCCCGCCAGCAGCGTGCCGTAGTCCGTTCCCGTGGCGTGTTCCATCGCGGGTCCGAGCAGCGCGATGCCGAGGTTGGAGTAGTGCCAGCGGCTGCCGGGGGCGTGGCGGGTACGGGTGTCCGCGAAGGCCCGCAGCAGCCGTCCGGTGTCGTAGCGGGCGTAGCTGTTGGTGTACGGCCGCAGCACCGCGCCCGCCACCAGGTCACGCGGCACGCGCGGCAGCCCCGAGGTGTGGGTCGCCAGGTGCCGCAGCGTGATCCGCCGCGCGTACGGGTGGGGGAGCGGCAGGTCCGGCAGGTGCGCGGCGAGCGGGTCGTCGAGACCGAGTACGCCGTCGCGGGCGAGTGCCGCCAGCAGCAGCACGGTGAACGTCTTGGAGAGCGAGCCGAGTTCGTACCGCGCCTCCTCGCGCGCCGCCCGCGGCGGCGCGCTGCCGCCGCCCACCAGCGTCCGCCGTCCCGCGCGGGAGACGGCCAGCACGACATCGGGCGCCCTGACCTCGGTGACCGCCCGCTCCAGCAGGTCGCGGACCGGCGCGCCGTCGGCCGTACGGTCCTCGGCCTCGTCCGGCGCGAGGTCCACCGCTGTGGCGCTCACGCGACCGCGTCCGCGTCCGCCGACAGCGCGCGGGAGGTGGCCATCGCGGAGGCGAAGGCGGCGACCAGCGTCGGGTGGTGCACCTGGTCGAAGACCTCGGCCGCGTTCCCGTCCGGCATCCCGTTGCGCACCGGCATCGCACCGCTGTCGGACTGCGCGGCGGCGTACCGCTCCCACACCTCGCCGTCGAGCGCCGGGCGCGGCAGACAGGCGTCCACGACCAGCAGTTCGCCGAGCAGGTCCCAGTGGGCGAGGTCGGCCCAGTCCTCGGTCCAGGCCGGGAGATACCGCGTCAGATAGTCGACGATCGCGGGCGGGATGCGGTCCGGCGCCTCGCCCCAGTTGGTGAGGTGGAAGACGGTGTGCGTGAGGTCGTACGCGATGTGGAACTGCACCGTCCAGGGCTCCGGCGTCTGGCCCAGCCAGGTGCGCTCCACGGCCAGGTCGAAGTCACCGCTGGGCACCAGGCCCAGCTTGCGCTCGGCGTTGAGCAGGCCCAGGCGCCGGTTGGGCACCATCTCCAGGGCCCGCCAGGACGCCGTGCGGCGCGAGAGGGCGACCGCGTCCTCCACACCGGGGTGCCGGTGGCCCAGTTCGTAGAAGGTCGCGTAGATCTCCAGCGGCACGGGGGAGAGCGGTTCGTCGCGCTGGAGCGCCGCCAGTACGTTGCCGCCGTCCAGCAACTCGCGCCAGGCGAAGTCCAGCAGCCGCAGCGACCGGTCGCGCTGCCGTGACCCGGCCACGCCCTCGCGCGAGAGCACCCGCATGTTGATCGCCAACTCGCCGATGGGCTTGAGGCGTTCGATGACCGCGCCGCTGGTGGCGTGGTCGTCGTCGGTGAGCCGGAAGTGCTCCCGGTTCGCGTCGAGCCAGGCCAGCGCGCGCTCGCCCACCTGGTGCAGGAGCGCGGGGGATGCGGCCGTCGTCATCACGATGCTGCCTCGCTTTCCAGGACCGGGCGCCGTACGCCCGCGGTCGGGCCCGCCGGCCGCGTCGGGCCGATCCGGGCCAGGGTGGCCGCGAAGGCGGTCACCAACGTGGAGTGGTAGCAGGCGGTGAACGCCTCGGCGGCGGCCGTGCCCGGCGGCGGCGCGGCGCCGATCTCGGGCACCGCGCCGTCCGCGCCCTGCGCCCCGGCCAGCAGCCGCCAGGCCGCCGCGTCCGGGACGGGCGCGGGCAGGCAGGCCGCCACGGCGAGCAGTTCGCCGACCAGATCCCACAGCTCCTCCTCCAGCCAGCTCTCCAGCCAGGACGGGATCCACAGCCGCAGATACTCGGCGCGGTCGGCGGGCATCCGGTGCGGGGCGCGGCCCCAGTCGGTGAGGTGGAAGACGTCGTGCGTCACGCCGTAGGCCGCCTTGCGGTCCAGCGTCCACGGCTCGACCGCCCGGCCGAGTCCCGTCATGGCCAGCACCGCGTCGAAGTCGGCGTGGTGGCGCAGCCCGATCCGCCGCTCGGCGTTGAGCACGCCGAGGGTACGGGTGTGGTCCTCGCGCGCCACCCGCCAGCCGCGCAGCCCGGTCATGGTGCGCACCAGTTCCTCGACGCCCGGATGGCTCAGCCCGGTCTGCGCGAAGACCCCGTACAGCTCGACCGGGTAGGTCGCGCGCGGCTCGCCGCGGATCAGGTCGCCGAACAGCTCACCGTCGCCCGTCTCACGCCAGGCGAAGCGGAAGAGGCCGTCCGCGAGGTCGCGGACGGCGGGCAGCGGGTGGTGCGTACGGATGAGGTGGCTGAGTTCGGCCAGCTCGCCGAGGGGTTTGAGCGTGGTGTTGGGATCGGCGTCGGTCGTCACGTCCGGGGGCAGCCGGAAGCACGGGCGCATGCCGTCCAGCCAGGTGAGCGCCGAGACGGCCATGCGGTCCAGCGGCTCCGGGCCGACGCCCGCCGCGGGGACCCGGCCGCCGGTCACGAACCGCGCCCGTGGAAACGCGCCGCCGCGGTGATGTGCAGCGCCACGCGGGGGTCGTCGCCGCTCATCTGACGGACGAACACCAGGCCGCTGTCCAGACCGAGCGAGTCCGGAACGTCCGGCAGGCCCGCCAGCCAGCGGCCGAGCCCGGCCGCCTGGAGCCAGTCCCGACGGCGGACCGCGCGGACGAAGCCGCGGGCCAGGTCGTCGGTGCGCTCCGCCAGGCACCCGGCCAGCGGGGTGTCGAGCCCCGGCAGTGACAGCGAGGCCAACTGCGAGGCCCGGTGGGCCAGTCGCGGCCACGCGTCGGTGGCGGCCCACTGCGTCGCGGCGGGCGGCTCCGGCGGCCGGCCGTCGGCGTCCGCGGGCAGGAAGGCGCGCGCCGCCGCCGCGAGCCCCCGGTAGCTCCACACCGACACCTCGGAGGCGTCGGCCCCCGGCGGATAGGCGGCGAGCGCGGCGCGGACGAGGGCCTGATCGGCCGTGCCCGCCGCGCCGCCCGTGTCATGGGCGGGGCCGCGGTCCAGCGCGTACGGCGCCAGTACGTCGGCGCCCAGTACCCGGATCGCGGCCGATGCCACCGCTTCGCCCTGCGGGAGTACGCGCGACAGCGCATAGGAGCCGCCCCCGCCCCGAAGGGCGAGGGCGACTGCCTGTGCGACGTCGGCGACCACAGCGCTCAGCGGGGATGTCCCCTGCGCCTGCTCTGCCAACGTGACCCCTCAGTTCAGGACGCGTCCGTCTTCGTCGGACGGGGGGTCGGGGGCGAGATCAGCAGAAGTCCTACGAGGAGCAGACCGCCGCCGCACTCGCGCGTGTCGCGGTAGATGCCCTCGGGTTCCGCGGAGTCCAGCAGTCCTTCGACCTCAGCGGCGAGGACCGCCGACTCGACCGGGGCTGTGAGATCCGAGTTCATGGAATCATCTCCTTGTTCGGCTGGATCTCCTTCAGCATGGCCGAGGTTCCAAAGTGCCGCAAACGGAACAAATCGCCCAAGTGGCGACCCGTATCGCGGCCGTGCGACACCGGCGCGTACGGCCCGGTCCGCGCCCCGGACACCGCGGCTCTTTCCTCGCCCGCGCGGCATCCGTCGTGGCCCGACGCTCCCGTACGACCGCGCGGGGAAGGGGAGTTCACGGCCATGAATATTGTCTGACAAGTGAGGTCGGGTGCCCGACGCTGCCCGACGCGGGACCTCTGACCTGCGCCGGGACGCGGTCATGCGGCGCGCGTACGGCGGTATCCGGGCCGTCCGCGCGGGGCGCGGAGGTGGGGGCGGGTAGGACACGGGTCGGTCACGGGATATCTTGATGTCGAGCAATGTTGCAGACCTGGACGGAGTGACCGGTGGCTGACTCGACCATCATCTACACGCATACCGACGAGGCTCCGGCCCTGGCGACGTACTCGCTGCTGCCGGTGATCGAGGCGTACGCCTCCACCGCCGGTGTCACCGTCGAGACCCGCGACATCTCGCTGTCGGGGCGGATCATCGCCGTCTTCCCCGAGTACCTGCGCGAGGACCAGCGGATCGACGACGCGCTCGCCGAGCTGGGTGAACTGGCCAAGACGCCCGCCGCGAACATCATCAAGCTGCCGAACGTCTCGGCGTCGATCCCGCAGCTCAAGGCCGCCATCGCCGAGCTGCGCGAGCAGGGCTACGCGCTGCCCGACTACCCGGACGACCCGAAGTCCGACCAGGACAAGGACGTCCGCGCCCGCTACGACAAGGTCAAGGGCAGCGCCGTCAACCCGGTGCTGCGCGAGGGCAACTCCGACCGCCGCGCCCCCGCCTCGGTGAAGAACTACGCCAAGGCGCACCCGCACCGGATGGGCGCCTGGACGCCGGAGTCCAAGACGAACGTCGCGCACATGGACGGCGACGACTTCCGTTCGACCGAGAAGTCCGCGGTCGTCTCCGAGGCCGGATCGCTCCGCATCGAGCTGGCCGGGGACGACGGCAGCACCACCGTGCTGCGCGAGTCCGTACCCGTACTGGCCGGTGAGGTCGTGGACGCCGCCGTCCTGCGGGTCGCGGCGCTGCGTGAATTCCTCACCGCCCAGATCGCCCGCGCCAAGGCCGAGGGCGTGCTGTTCTCGGTGCACCTCAAGGCCACCATGATGAAGGTCTCCGACCCGATCATCTTCGGCCACGTCGTACGCGCCTTCTTCCCCAAGACCTTCGCCGAGCACGGCGCGACGCTCGCCGCGGCCGGTCTCACCCCGAACGACGGCCTCGGCGGCATTCTCAAGGGTCTGGAGTCGCTGCCCGAGGGCGCCGCGATCAAGGCGTCCTTCGACGCCGAACTCGCCGAGGGCCCCGAGCTGGCCATGGTCGACTCCGACCGCGGCATCACCAACCTGCACGTGCCCAGCGACGTCATCGTGGACGCGTCCATGCCCGCCATGATCCGCACCTCGGGTCACATGTGGGGGCCTGACGGCCAGGAGGCCGACACCCTCGCGGTCATCCCGGACCGCAGCTACGCGGGCATCTACCAGGTCACCATCGACGACTGCCGCGCGCACGGCGCCTTCGACCCGGCCACCATGGGCTCGGTGCCCAACGTCGGCCTGATGGCCCAGGCCGCCGAGGAGTACGGCAGCCACGACAAGACCTTCGAGATCCCCGTCACCGGTACGGTGCGCGTGGTCGACGGAGCCGGCCGGGCCGTGCTGGAGCAGGCCGTCAGCGCGGGCGACATCTTCCGCATGTGCCAGACCAAGGACGTGCCGATCCAGGACTGGGTCAAGCTCGCCGTCACCCGCGCCCGCGCCACCGGCACCCCCGCGGTGTTCTGGCTGGACGAGGACCGCGCGCACGACGCCAACCTGATCGCCAAGGTCGAGCGGTACCTGCCCGAGCACGACACCGACGGCCTCGACATCCGGATCCTGCCGCCGGTCGACGCCATCGCCTTCTCGCTGGAGCGGATCCGCCGCGGCGAGGACACCATTTCCGTGACCGGCAACGTGCTGCGCGACTACCTCACCGACCTCTTCCCGATCCTCGAACTCGGCACGAGCGCCAAGATGCTCTCGGTCGTCCCGCTGATCAACGGCGGCGGACTGTTCGAGACCGGCGCCGGCGGCTCCGCGCCCAAGCACGTGCAGCAGCTCGTCAAGGAGAACTACCTGCGCTGGGACAGCCTCGGTGAGTTCCTCGCCCTCGCGGTGAGCTTCGAGCACCTCGCGCAGAGCACGGACAACCCGCGCGCCCAGATCCTCGCGGACACCCTCGACCGGGCGACCGGCACCTTCCTCAACGAGGACAAGTCGCCCAGCCGCCGCCTCGGCGGCATCGACAACCGCGGCAGCCACTTCTACCTGGCCCTCTACTGGGCCCAGGAGCTGGCCGCGCAGACCGACGACATCAAGCTCGCGGAGGCGTTCGGCGCGCTCGCCACGACGCTGGCCGAGCAGGAGCAGGCCATCGTCGGCGAGCTGATCGCGGTCCAGGGCTCGCCGGTCGACCTCGGCGGCTACTACCGGCCCGACGCGGCCAAGGCCGCGGCCGTCATGCGGCCGTCGCAGACGCTGAACCAGGCGCTGTCGACCCTGGGCTGACGCCGCGGCCACCGGGCTGACCTGTACGGATCGACCCCGGCGGACATCACCGCATCGCACATCCCCGCGCCCCGACCGGCATGTCCGGCCGGGGCGCGGGCACGAGTCCCGGTGCTTTGCGATAGTTGAGATGTCCCGCTTGTACGCGGACCCCTTCCGATCCACGGGGTCCCTGTCCGATCCGAGCCTGGTGAGGAACGCATTGACGACACAGGAGAGCGGCGTGCCCGCGGCACCGTCCCCGGCGGCGGAACCGCAGGCGGTGCTGAGCCCGCTGACCACCGCGGCGACCTTCCTGGTGGTGACCGTCGACCCCGGCGGCGAGGCCGTGGTGCGCGACCTGCTGGCCGACCTCGCGGGCTTGCAGCGGTCGATCGGCTTCGGCAGCCCCGAGGGCAGGCTGAGCTGTGTCGCGGGCATCGGCTCCGAGGCGTGGGACCGGCTCTTCGCCGGACCGCGCCCCGCCGGGCTGCACCCCTTCGAGGAACTGCGCGGCGCCCGGCACCGGGCCGTCTCCACCCCCGGCGACCTGCTCTTCCACATCAGGGCCACCCGGATGGACCTGTGCTTCTCGCTCGCCACCGAGATCATGAACCGGCTGCGCGGGTCGGTCACCCTCCGCGACGAGACCCAGGGCTTCGTCTACCGCGACGCCCGCGACCTGCTCGGCTTCGTCGACGGCAGCGAGAATCCGGTCGGCCCGGCCGCCCACCGGGCCGTGCTCATCGGTGACGAGGACCCCGACTTCGCGGGCGGCAGCTACGTCATCGTGCAGAAGTATCTGCACGACCTCGACGCCTGGAACGCGCTGCCCGTCGAGGAGCAGGAAAGGATCATCGGCCGCCGCAAGCTGAGCAATGTGGAGCTGGACGAGGACGCCTCGCACGTCGCGCTCAACACCATCACCGAGGCCGACGGCACCGAGCGCAAGATCCTGCGCGACAACATGCCCTTCGGCAGTCCGGGCAGGGGCGAATTCGGCACCTACTTCATCGGTTACGCGCGCACCCCCGACGTCACCGAGCAGATGCTGCGGAACATGTTCCTCGGCCAGCCGCCCGCCACCCACGACCGCATCCTGGACTTCTCCACGGCGGTCACCGGGACCCTGTTCCACGCCCCGGCCGCCGGTTTCCTGGACGACCTCCCCGACCCGCCCGCCCGCGCGTCCGCGCCGGGCACCGCGACCCCGGCCGCACCCGCCCCCGTCACGGTCCCCGTCGAATCCGCCCCCGCCGTACCCGACGACTCGCTGGGTATCGGCGACCTGAAGAGGAGCACCACGCCGTGAACAACCTGCATCGTGAACTGGCCCCCATCTCCGCCGCCGCCTGGGCCGATCTGGAGGACGAGGCGCGACGCACGTTCAAGCGCAACGTGGCGGGGCGCCGGATCGTGGACGTACCGGAGCCGGCCGGATCCGAGCTGTCCGCCGTCGCCACCGGGCACCTCGACGCCATCGAGTCGCCCGCCGACGGCGTCGCCGCGCACGTACGGCGCTCGCAGCCGGTGGTCGAACTGCGGCTGCCCTTCAGCGTCGACCGCCGCCAGGTGGACGACGTCGAGCGCGGCGCGAAGGACGCGGACTGGCAGCCCGTCAAGGACGCCGCCCGGCAGCTCGCCTTCGCCGAGGACCGGGTGATCTTCGAGGGCTACCCGGCCGCCGGTATCGACGGCATCCGCGCCGCCTCCTCCAACCAGGCGATCACCCTGCCCGACGACGTACGCGACTACCCGAACGCCGTCAGTCAGGCGATCACCGCGCTGCGCCTCGCGGGCGTCGACGGCACCTACCACCTGGCGCTCAGCGCCGACGCGTACACCGCGGTCAACGAGACCTCGGACCACGGCTACCCGATCCACCAGCACCTGGCCCGGCTGCTGGACGGCGACATCATCTGGGCGCCCGCCATCGACGGCGCCTTCCTGATCGCCGGCCGCGGCGGCGACTTCGAACTGCGCCTCGGCCAGGACCTGTCCATCGGCTACCTGTCCCACGACGACACCAGCGTGCGGCTCTACTTCCAGGAGACCCTGACCTTCCTCGTCCACACCGCGGAAGCCGCCGTCTCCCTGAAGTCCGCCCCGCGCGCCATCGCGGTCTGAGTCAGGGCGACCGGGTCCGGTCGGGTTCCAGGAACGCCAACGACTCCCGGAGGTTGTGCTCGACGACGCCCAGCATGAAGTCGCGGTCGGGGAAGTCGCCGTCGAGCAGGCGCAGCGGCCCGGCGACGAGCGACAGCCGCATGGCGAGCGCGTAAAACCGCAGCCGCCGCCCGTCCAATTCCGCCCCGCCCCGGTCCGGACCTCGGCCGGGCGCCGGGCGGCCGGGCAGCAGCCGGGCGTAGTGGTCGCCGAAGCGGATGCGCAGGAAGGCGTGCTCCCACTCGACGTCGAAGTACATCAGCCCCTCGACGTCGATCAGGACCGGCCTGCCTCGGGCGTCCACGAGTACGTGGTCGGGACCGAGTTCGCCGTGCACGACGGCGAACCGCTCGCGCGCGGGCACCGCGGCGTACGCCGTCCGCACGACGTCCTCCAGCCGGTCGCGGACGACGGCGATACGGGTGTCGCGCCGGGCGGCCTCGTACAGGTCGTCGAGGGCGCGGTCCAGGACGGCCCCCTCGCACGAACCGCCTTTCGACACACCGCCGTTGTCGACCAGTGCGACCTTGCCGAAGCCCGGAGCGGTGTGGTCCGCCATCAGGCCGAGCGCTTCGGCGAGGCGGTCCATGACCGGGGCCGCGCTCCGGGGGTCGGCGCGCAGCATCTCCTCAAGGGTCGGGCCCCGCACGTCCTCGACCACCGCGATGTCGGCGGGGTAGTGCGCCTTGCTGGTATCGGTCAGACGGATCCGCGGTGAGCGGACGCCGAGGTCGTGAAGGCGCCCGTGCGCGGCTTCGAAGAGGTCGATGCCGGAGGCGTGCGAGAACGGGTCGGTGTGGTCAGCGTCCGTGCCGTCGCTCGGCCAGTAGTTCTCGGTGTCGTCCCAGATGTAGACGATGACCGTCGAGTCGTCGTCGAGCGTCAGCCGGTAGACGCCCTTCTTGCTGCCGCCGCGCAGTCGGTCGACCCGTGCGATGCGGCGGCCGGGTCCGAGGGCGGCCCGTGCCACCCCTTCCAGCCGCTCGCGGTCCGGAAATCCGCGTTCCGTGTGCATGCCCCACCCCTCGTGATCGACCGTGCAGTCTCCCACGGGCGGCGGTGACGATGCGTATTCCCTTGTCCCCGTGCTCCCGTGCCGCGTCGCGGAGACCTCGCCCATCCCGGATAGCCGGCCGTGCGCGGGGGCATACGCCGAACACAGGAGCGACGAGGACGGCGTACGGGGAACGGTGACAACGACCGCACGGGGCTGAACTCCGGCTGAGGAGGGGGACGATGGTGGATCTGCGCCGGGTCTGGGAAGGCTCGGCGGCCGGACGCGTGTGGCGCAAGGGCGCCGAACTGGAGCTGCTGCAACGCTCGATGGGCTTCGCCGCGCTCGGCCTGGTCACGTTGATGCCGCTGCTGATCGTGGTCGCCGCGGCGGCGCCCTTCCAACGCACCGGCTTCGCCCAGTGGGTGGTCGACGGCATGGGCCTGCCCCCGCACCCCGCCGAGTCCGTGCAGCGCCTGTTCGCCACACCACGGCGGGTGTTGAGCACCACCAGCGCGCTCAGCCTGGCCTCGCTCGCGATCTTCGGACTGTCCTTCGCGGCCAGCGTCGAGACCGGCTACCGCAAGGTCTGGGAGCTGCCCGCCAGCCCCTGGCACAGCGTGTGGCGGCGCGCGGTGTGGCTCGCGGGCCTGACGGCGTATCTCTTCGCCGAGGCCCAGAGCGGCGCCTTCCTCAGCCACGGCTGGCGGCAGGCCGTCGTCCGCATCACCCTCACCCTCGTCTTCGGCGTCCTCTTCTTCTGGTGGGGCCAGCGCTTCCTCCTCGGCGGCCTCATCACCTGGCGCGCGGCCCTGCCCGGCGCCGTCCTCACCATGGCGGGCCTCGTCGGCCTGCGGGGCTTCTCCTGGCTGGTCTTCTCGCCGCTCATCGTCACCAACGCCGTCACCTACGGCTCGGTCGGCACCGTCTTGATGGTGCAGTGCTGGCTGATCGGCGTCGGCTTCGTCTTCTTCGGCGGCCCCCTCATCGGCTGCGAGATCCAGCAGACCCGCGCCCGCCGGGCGGCCGGCCCCCAGCAGACGGGGACGGAGGCGGAGACAGCGACGGAAGCGGAGACGGAGACGGAAGGAGAGGCGGTGGCGGACGGGGAGGGCCGCGTCGCCGGGTGGCGGCGCGGCCCGTAACGTCGGACGGCTCAGCCCCAGGGCTGGGAGACGACCCAGCTCGTGTCGTCGCTCCAGGACGTGGCGCTGTCCCAGGCGTTGGAGCCGCCGTTGCCGCCGATGTAGACGGTGTTGTTGTAGTGGCGGATGTCCTTGTCGGTGTAGTTGACGGACTGGAAGGTGTTGCCCTGGCCGTTGTTGCCCGGCTGCGGGCAGAAGGTGGCGTCCTGGGCGTAGAGGGAACCGCCGTCATTGGCATTGAGCTTGAGCTGGAAGTTGGAGTGGCGCAGGTACTGCCCCGAGGTGTTGGCGGACTCGAAGGAGACGCAGGCGCTGTTGGCCAGACCCGCCCGTACGATCCAGGTCGCGTCGGCCTTGTCGGTCGCCGAACTGGACGCGGACACCGGGGAGATGACCACATTGGCGTCGCTGTCGTCGTGCCGGATGTAGTCGGTGGTGCAGCACGCGGTCGTGGCCCGCAGCGAGATCCGCGAGCCGGGGGTCAGCGAACCGGAGCCCGACGACTGGGTCGTGTACCCGACGGACGCGATGTTGGTCTGCACCGCGTTCTCGGTGGCGTCGGAGGGGTAGCCGGACGTCATCACGCCCTCGTAGAACGTACCGGCGGAGCCCTTGCTGTTGTCGCCGCCGATGCCGAGGATGATCGCGCCCTCCTTGTGCATCGGGTTGTAGCCCGAGACGTTGGGGCGGACGCCGCTGTAGTACGTCGACAGGCCGCCCGACTGCGCGTTGCCGCCGCGGATCGCCCACTGGTTCGGGCCGCCCTTGACCATGGCGGTCAGGTAGCGGAAATTCACCGTCGGGTCGTTGGCGTTGTAGTGCTGGTTCACGCCGGAGAACAGGCCGTTCTCCAGGTCGGCCATGACCCAGGGGCCGTTGCCCGCGCCGTAGCCCCAGACCTTGATGTTCCCGAAGTAGATGGCCTCCATGTGGCCGTTGCCGGTGTCGTTGTTGCTGGTCTCGGCGTTGCCGTAGTCGAAGCAGCAGCCGCCGTTGTAGTGCGTGCCGTCGAGGATCGCGTACATCCCCTCCGGCTGGTCGCCGGTCGCGATCCCGCTGGTGTGGTCGTTGCGGTAGCCGGTGCCGGGCGCCACGTAGACGCCGTACGCCTTGTGGCCGCCCACCGTGGTCGGCGCCGCGGTCGCGTTCGCCAGATTGTCGGGTCCGCCCGCGGCCCCGCCGCCGGGCGCCTGGGTGAGGTTGTTGCCGCGTCCCGACTGGTCGTAGATGACCGTGATCACGCAGGTCGTCCCGGAGCAGAACGAGTCCTGTGCGGCGGCGTTGGCGTATCCGCCCGTGCTCAGCACGCCGATGTTCTGTGTGGCGTTGTCGGAGGCGCGCCTGACCTTGTAGAGCGAGCCGCTGTACGTGGAGTACAGCGCCCGTGTGGTGCTGTGGGCGGCCACGCAGGGGGTGCCGCCCGCGCTGTACGCGTCGCAGGGGAGCGAACCCGCCGCGTGGGAGGTGCCCGTGCCGCCGATCAGGAGACCCGCGACGAGGGTCGCCGCGGCGGCGAGGCAGAGCGCCCATTTCCTGAAGCGGCCCGCTAAGGGATTCGTTGCGGTCAGGGACATGAATGTCCTCCTCGATGTGAGTGGGGGGACCGCCGCCCGGCAGCGGGCGGCGGCGCATCGCACCTGGCCGCACGGCGGATCCGTGACGGTTGCGGTGAGCTTGAATTGTGATCGCTAACAATGCGACATGGTCCAGTGCTGCGGCAACGCGAAGGCGGCACGCGGCGGGTGTCGCACGCCGAGGCGCGCCGACCGTGCGTGAACGGTCCTGGCCCGTGCCGTCCCTGGCGGCGGCGGGATACCGGAGGGCCGTTCGCCCGCCGACGCGCTCCCGGCTTCCGGGCCCGTCCGTGGCGGCTCGGCCTGGACGCAGAGCGCGAGAGCGCGTCACGCGGGGGTCTGACCCTCTATCGCTTGGCCGTTATTGTTAGCGCTCACTGTGGCGGCGTCAAGGCGTTGGGCAGAAGAAATCCCGCCCTGGGCGCCCCGGCCTCCGTTCGTCGGGCGCCTCGGGGGACGGGGGCGGCGGCGCATGGGAGACGTCAAGATCCCGCCCCGGAGTCGGCCGGGCCGCACGGTCCGGGGCGCGGGGGAGGACCATGGAGGGGAGGGCGGCTTTTGTCGCGATTTGCGCGATGCGCGGTGAGCGGGGGCTGGAGGTGCGATGAACGGATCGGTGCGGTTGGGCCGGATCGCCGGTGTGCCGCTGCGGATGCACTGGAGCGCGCCCCTGCTGATCGTCTTCGTCGGCGTCGCCCTGGGCGGCGGCGTCCTGTCCGCCTGGGCGCCGGGCCACTCCGCGGCCGCCTACCGCACCGGGGCGCTGATCGGCGCACTGGCGCTCGCCGTGAGCCTGGTCGCGCACGAGGCGGCCCACGCCCTGGCGGCGCGCCGCGCGAAGATCGAGGTCAAGGACGTGACGGTCTTCGCGCTCGGCGGCGTCACGCGGATGGGGTCGGCGACCACGCCCCGCGACGAGGGCTGGGTGGCGGCGATCGGGCCGTTGACCAACCTGGTGCTCGGCGGGCTGTTCCTGGCCGCCGCCGTGGCGGTCGACGACACGCTGCACTGGGCCGTGGCCGCGGCCGTACTCGCCTGGGTCGCGTGGGCCAACGGACTCCTCGGCGTCTTCAACCTGCTGCCCGCCGCCCCGCTCGACGGCGGCCGGGTCCTGCAAGCGGTGATCTGGCGGATCCGCGGCGACCGCGAGCGCGCGGCCAGGATCTCCGGGCGCTGCGGCCAGGTGTTCGGCGTCGCGCTGCTCGCCGGCGGCTGGCTCGAAGTCCTCATGGGCCAGGCCGCGGGGCTGTGGCTGGTCCTGCTCGGCGCCTTCATCTCCTTCACCGCCTACGCGGAGGTCCGCCGCTCGGTGCTGTACGAGACCCTGCGCGGCGTCCGTGTCACCCAGGCGATGCACCCGGCCGTCGCGGGCCAGGACTGGCACACCGTGGACGAATTCCTGGCCACCTCGGCCTCCGGCGTCGGCGTCCGTACGGTGATTCCGCTGACCGACCTCGACGGCAGGCCCAGCGGCGTCGTCACCGCGTCCGCGCTCCTGTCCGTCCCGGCGGTGCGCAGGCGGGACACCCGGGTACGGGACGTCGCATTGCCGTTGGACCGCTGCCTGCTGGTCGACCCCGACGACCGGGTCACCGACGTCTTCGACCGTCTCGCCACCACCTCGGGCAGCCCCGTTCTCGTCCTGCACGACAACCGCGTCGTCGGCGTGGTCACCGCCGAGGACATCGCCGGGCTGACCCGGCGCCACCCGCACCCGCCGGCCCGGCCCCCTGCCGCCCACGGAGCGGGCCACACCACCTGACCGAAGGCCGCACCCACGCGGCGGCACGGGGGAGAAGCGACGGAAAGAAGGACTTCTGCCATGGATCCTGAACGCATCGAGCGCATGGTGACCGCCCTGCGCGCACGAGGCGTCATGGCCCACCGAGCCGACGCGGGCGTCTACGAATTCGGCATCGGCGTGGCGCTGGGGGACGGCAGCGAGGCCCAGTGGAACCTCGGCGGAGCCGCCGGGCTGGACGCGGTGGTGACGCGCGACGGCGTCCTCATCGGCTTCCTCCCGCACGTCCTCGGCGGCGCCGCCTTCACCGACGACCAGATCGTCGACGCCATCGCCACCGCCCGCTACCCGGAGGAGGGCCTCTACCCGGCCCAGGACGCCCGCCCGCGGCCCGACGCGCCCTCGCCGCCCGGCCCGCCCGCGACCTCCCGGCCGTCCACCGCGGACCGCCGACCCTCCACCGCGCCCGCGAATCCCCAGCCACCCCCCGCGGACCCTCGGCCGTCCCCCGCGAAGAACGTGCCGACCGCACGGCACCGCACGCTCCTGGCCAGGCTCCGCCGCCTGCGGCGCCTACAGCGGCTCCGCCGGGCCTCGCGCTGACGACGGCCGCTGACCGGCCGCTGACCGGCCACTGACCGACCGCTCACGAACGCTGTCGCCCGCTGACGGCGCCCACGACGGACATCGAGGGCGCGCACGCGTGCGACGGGGCACCGCCGTGGTGGCGGTGCCCCGTCAGGCGCGGGTGGTGCGGGGCTCACACGAGCCAACGGTGGCGGGCGACGAGAGGGACGCGGGCCCAGGCCCGGCCGAGCCCCCACGTGGTGCCCGCCGCGGCGAAGGCGAAGAGGATCATCGCGAGGGCGTAGATGAGGTGGTAGTCCACGAACGGGTTGGAGGACATGCTCGGCGCGCCGGTGGACAGGTGCTGCGCGGGCGGCCATTCGGCGGCCCACATCATGGCCATCAAGACGGTGCCCGCGGCGGCGGTCAGACGCAGGGCGACGCCGCTCATGAGGGCGACGCCGATGCCGAGCAGGCCGAGCATGAACAGCCAGTCGGTCCAGCCCTTGCCCGCGATGTCGTGGAAGAACGACTCCAGCGGACCGGCGGAGACACCCGACAGGAACCCCTTGGTGGGCGACCCGCCGTCGATCCAGCCCTTGCCGGAGCCGGTCGCGTAGTGCCACCCGAAGGTCTTGTCGAGGAAGGCCCACAGGAAGACGAAACCGGTCGCGATCCGTACGGTGGCGAGCGACTTGGCGACGAGCGCGGAGTCGGTGCCGACGGCCGTCGCGTCGCCGCCGCGGTCGGCGGACGCCTTGTTCCGAGCGGGGAGGCGGAACCCTGCGTGCTGCCGGGTGTGGTCGTGGACTGCCATGACGGCTCCCAGTTCAATGGGGGTTGACGTTCGGTCAGACACCACTGTGCCGCGCGGTGTTGGCCGCACGCTGGGGGCTCACGGCCCGACCCGCAGGGCCGAACGGCTCTGCCCGGCGGCCCGGTTGGGCCGAGAGCCCCGAGGCGTCACGTGCCGAGGCGTCGAGGCTTCGAGGCGGCAGGCGTCCCACGGCGGGCCCGGCGGCCACCGTCCGCCGCTGATGCCTTCCGGCGCCCCGACGGACCTCACCCGTTCGGCCATCGCGCGACCACTCACCGTGTGCTCATGACCGCTCCGTTTCGGTGACGGGTGGCCGAAGCTCTCATGCGGTCCGGCCGCGGAGCCCGGCGGCGTCCCACGCGGTCCGGTCCACCCACCCGACAGGGCCGTTCGGCCCTCCGCAGACGGCGCGGGAGGCGGGAGCGTGGAGACACGGGGTCAGTCGGCCCCCGTCGTGTCGCTCGACGAGGAGGGACCGACCATGGAACGCGGAATCTGGCTGTGGCGTCTGCGGAAGAATCCGCTGCGCCGACGTTCGTACGCCGTGGAGGCGTGGGCCTTCCTCGCGGCGGCCCTGGCCGCGCTGGTGGTCGCGGTGCTGGTCGGAGTCTCGACCGCGCACGGTCTCCAGCGCGAGTACGCGCAGCAGCGTCTCGACCGGCACAGCACCAGCGCGGTCCTGACCCAGAAGGCCCCGGGCGGCTACCGGCTGTCCCGGGTGGACGTACCGGCGCAGTGGAAGGCGCCCGACGGCACCGTGCTCACCGGCATCGTCACGGCCAGTCCCGGCACCTCCCGCGGCGCCGTCGTTCCGGTGTGGACCAACAGCCAGGGTATCGAGGTCGCGCAGCCGCTGTCCCCCTCCTCCGGGGAATTCCAGGCCGATGTGATCGGCGCGGGAGCGGCCTTCGCCATCTGCGTCGGCGTCCTGATCGGCTGCGGGATCACCACCAAACTCCTCGACCACCGCCGGTGTGCCCGCTGGGACGCCGAGTGGACGGACGCCGACTCGCGCTGGGGCCACCACAGCGTGTGACCGACGGTGCTGGCCCGGCCACGGTCCCGCCAGTACGGTGAGTGACCCGCCGGTCCTTCCGTCTGCCAGGAGACCCCGCCTGTGAGCTTCGCGACGCTGGCCGTCCTGTCCCTGGCCGCCCTGCTGGGCCCGTTGCTGGCCCTGCCGAAACAGTGGCACCTGCCCGTCGTCCTGGGCGAGCTGGCCGCCGGTGTCCTGCTCGGACCCACCGTGATCGGCTACCTGCACGCCGACGATCCGACGTTCGCCTTCCTCGCGGACATCGGCTTCGCCCTGATCATGTTCGTCGCCGGCGCACGGGTACCGGTGCGTGACCCGCAGTTGCGCGCGGGACTGGGCAGCGGGGCCGGGCGCGCCCTGGCCGTCGGCGTCCTGGCGGCGGTCCCCGCATTCCTCCTGGCGCGGGGCTTCGACACCGGGCACACCGCTCTCTATACGGTGCTGATGGCGTCGTCGTCCGCCGCGCTGATCCTGCCGATCGTCGACTCGCTGTCGCTCGGCGGCCCGCAGATCCTGCGCATGCTGCCCCAGGTCGCGGTCGCCGACACGGCCTGCATCGTCGCCCTGCCCCTGGTGATCGACCCGCGCCACGCCGCCCGCGCGGCGCTCGGCGCGTGCGCGGTCATCGCCTGCGCGGCGGCGCTGTTCCTGGTCCTGCGCCGGTTCGAGCGCGACGGCCTGCGGCGCAGAATGCACCGGCTCTCCGAGGAGCGGCGCTTCGCCCTGGAACTGCGGATCAGCCTGGTCATCCTGTTCGCACTGGCCGCGCTCGCCGTGCGGACCCACGTCTCGATCATGCTGGCGGGCTTCTCCTTCGGCCTGGTCGTCTCCGCGATCGGCGAACCCCGCCGCCTGGCGAAACAGCTCTTCGCCCTGACCGAGGGCTTCCTCGGCCCGCTGTTCTTCCTGTGGCTGGGGGCGTCCCTCGATCTGCGCGCCCTGGCCGGTCACCCCTCCTTCGCGGTGCTCGGCGCGGCGCTCGGGCTGGGCGCGGTCGCGGTGCACGCCGCGCTGCGGGTCACCGGCCAGCCCTTCGCCGTGGGCGTCCTCGCCTCCGCCCAGCTCGGCGTCCCGGTGGCCGCCGCGACCCTGGGCACCCAACTGCGCCTGCTCGAACCCGGTGAGGCCGCGGCCCTCATGCTCGGCGCCCTGGTGACCATCGCCGCCGCCACCCTCGCGACCTCCCTCACCGGCCCGAGCACCCCGAAGGACCACGGCCTCGCGGCACCGGCCGCCCCTTGACCGCGAGCCCCGCGCAGCGACGGCGGGCCTCCCGGAATTCGGAAGGCCCGCCGTTCCCACCTCTAATCGTTCCCGGCCCTCAGCCGGTCCAGGACCAGTCGGCGACCTCGGGGAGGTCGACGCCGTGTTCGCGGATCCAGGCGTGGTGGCGCAGCCGGGTGTCCTCCATCTTCTGACGGACGGGCGCCGCCGCCACCGCGAGGCCGGGGACGCGGTCGATGACGTCCATGACCAGCCGGTAGCGGTCGAGGTCGTTGCGGACCACCATGTCGAACGGCGTGGTGGTGGTGCCGTTCTCCTTGTAGCCGCGCACATGCATATGGGCGTGGCCGGTGCGGCGGTAGGTGAGCCGGTGGATGAGCCACGGGTAGCCGTGGTACGCGAAGATCACCGGCTTGTCGGGGGTGAACAGCGCGTCGTACTCGGCGTCGGGCATGCCGTGCGGGTGTTCGTCCTTGGGCAGCAGCCGCGCCAGATCGACCACGTTGACGACCCGTACCGACAGGTCGGGAAGGTGCTCGCGCAGCAGGGACACGGCGGCGATGGTCTCCTGCGTGGGGACGTCACCGGCGCAGGCCAGGACCACATCGGGTTCCGCGCCGTCCTCGGAGCTCGCCCATTCCCAGATGCCGGCGCCGCGTGCGCAGTGCGCGCGGGCGGCCTCCAGATCGAGCCAGTCGAAGCAGGGCTGCTTCCCGGCGACCACGACGTTCACGTAGTCCTTGGAACGCAGCACGTGATCGGCTACGGAGAGCAGGGTGTTGGCGTCCGGCGGCAGGTAGACCCGCACGACCTCGGGGGACTTGTTGAGGACGTGGTCCACGAAGCCGGGGTCCTGGTGCGAGAAGCCGTTGTGGTCCTGCCGCCAGACATGCGACGTCAGCAGGTAGTTGAGCGACGCGATGGGCCGCCGCCACGGCAGCGGCCGTGAGGTGCGCAGCCACTTGATGTGCTGGTTGGCCATCGAGTCGACGATGTGCACGAACGCCTCGTAGCACGAGAACAGGCCGTGACGGCCCGTCAGGAGATAGCCCTCCAGCCACCCTTGGCAGGTGTGCTCGGACAGGATCTCCATCACCCGGCCGCCGCGCTCCAGGTGCTCGTCGGTGTCGAGTACCTCGGCCTCCCACGCCTTCCCGCTCACGTCGTAGACGGCTTCGAGCCGGTTGGAGGCGGTCTCGTCCGGGCCGACCAGCCGGAAGTCCCGGTGCTCCGCGGTGTCGGCCATGATCTGCTTCAGCAGCCCGCCGAGCACCCGCGTGGGCTCGTGCAGATTCACCCCCGGCTTGTCGACCGCCACCGCGAAGTCCTCCAGCGGCGGCACCGGCAGGTCGCGCCGGAGCAGACCGCCGTTGGCGTGCGGGTTCAGACCCAGCCGCCGCTCGCCGTCCGGCGTGCAGCTCAGCACCTGGGCGCTCGGGCGGCCGTCCCGGTCGAAGAGCTCCTCGGGGCGGTACGAGCGCAGCCACTGCTCCAACTGGCGCAGGTGCTCCGGGTTGTCACGGACCCCGGCCAGCGGCACCTGGTGCGCCCGCCAGGTGCCCTCCACCGGCAGCCCGTCGACCTCGGCGGGTCCCGTCCAGCCCTTCGGCGTACGGAGCACGATCATCGGCCACCGGGCCCGCTCGCCGTCGTCGCCCGCACGCGCCGCGTCCTGGATGGCGGCGATACGGTCCAGCGCGGTGTCCATGGCCGCGGCCATCGCCCGGTGCACGTCGTGCGGGTCGTCGCCCGTCACGTGGATCGGGTCGTGGCCGTAGCCGCGCAGCAGTTCGTCCAGCTCGTGCTCGGGGAGCCGGGCCAGCACCGCCGGGTTGGCGATCTTGTAGCCGTTGAGGTGCAGGATCGGCAGGACGGCGCCGTCGTGCACCGGGTCGAGGAATTTGTTGGAGTGCCAGGAAGTGGCCAGCGGACCGGTCTCCGCCTCGCCGTCGCCCACGACACACGCCACCAGCAGGTCCGGGTTGTCGAAGGCCGCGCCGTACGCGTGGGACAGCGAATATCCCAGCTCGCCGCCCTCGTGGATCGAGCCCGGCGTCTCGGGCGCGACGTGGCTGGGGATGCCGCCGGGGAAGGAGAACTGCCGGAACAGCCGGGCCATGCCGTCCGCGTCCCGCCCGATGTCGGGATAGGTCGCGGAGTAACTGCCGTCGAGCCAGGAGTTGGCCACCACCGCGGGGCCGCCGTGTCCGGGGCCCCACACGCAGAGCGCGTCCAGCCCGCGGGTCCTGATCACCCGGTTGAGGTGGGTGTGCACGAGGTTGAGGCCGGGGGAGGTCCCCCAGTGGCCGAGCAGCCGCGGCTTGATGTGCTCGGGGCGTAGCGGCTCCTCGAGCAGGGGATTGGCGAGCAGGTAGATCTGGCCGACGGACAGGTAGTTGGCCGCCTTCCAGTGGGCGACCAGGGCGGCCAGTTCGGTGTCGTCAAGAGCGCTGCCCGGCTGGGCCGGGGGTGCCTGAGACATGTCTTCCTCCGCGGAGTCGAAGTCGTCGTCCCAGACTCGGAGGTCTCGCCCGCGGTCCGACAGAGCCGACCGGGCAGCGATCGGGGGCCGTTCGGGCCAGCGCCCCCGGGTCGGGACACGGCGTTCCTCGCGCGAGTCTGCCACGAGGTGCCGGTCGGCCGGGGTAACCGCCCCAGGCGTGTGGCGCGATCCGGACGGAGACGCCTTCCGCATCGCTCGCGGAGCAACCGCCCCGGCGCGTGGGGCCGACGCCCCGTCGGGCGGAGCGCCGCGCGTGACTCAGCCGTCCTGCCTGGCCTGGTGGCCGCGGAGCAGCCGGCCGTGGGCGGCACGGGAATGGGTGACGACGCATACGTCGATGTCGTCGCCCGAGCCCTCGACGATGATCTCGCCGACACCCCGGCTGAACAGCCTCTGGAGGCGGGTGCGCCGGGTCGCGCCGATCAGGATCTGGCTGGCGCTCACCCGCCGGGCGAAGTCGAGGACGGCGCGGGCCGGGTCGCCGCTGGTGAGCGTGTGGTACGTGCCGCCGAGCTCTTCCACCAGCGCGCGCTGTTCGGTCGGCAGGTGAGCGCGAGGGGACGTCGACGCGTCGTCGGGCTCGACGTGGACGGCGAGGAATTCGCCTCCCGCGCCGCGGGACGCGGTGCGCTTGGCGCGCCGGATGAGGGTGTCGCCCTCCGCGCCGCCGGAGAGGGCGACCAGCACCCGCTCGCGCGCGGACCAGGGCTGCTGGATGCCGTGGCCCTCGCGGTAGCGCTGAAGAGCCTCCTCCACCCGGTCGGCTGCCCACAGCAGGGCGATCTCGCGCAGGGCGGTGAGGTTTCCGGCGCGGAAGTAGTTGACCAGTGCCAGCTCGGCCCGCTCCGGCGGATAGATGTCGCCGTCGGCCATCCGCTGCCTCAGCGCCTCGGCGGACATGTCCACGAGCTCGATCTGGTCCGCGCCGCGGACCACGTCGTCCGGAACGGTCTCGCGCTGTCTGGCCCCGGTGATGTGCTCCACCACGTCGTTGAGCGATTCGAGATGCTGGATGTTGACGGTGGAGATCACGTTGATGCCCGCGTCGAGCAATTCGTGGACGTCCTGCCAGCGCTTCTTGTTCCGTGCACCGGGGATGTTGGTGTGGGCCATCTCGTCGACCAGCGCGAGTTGCGGGCGGCGGGCGAGGACGGCGTCGAGGTCCATCTCCGTGAAGGCGCAGTCGCGGTATCCGACGGTCCGGCGCGGCACCTGCTCCAGGCCCTCCGCCATCCGGTGGGTCAGCGGCCTGCCGTAGTCCTCCACGAAGGCGATGACCACGTCGGTGCCCTGGTCGGCACGCAGGTGGCCCTCGCCGAGCATCGCGTACGTCTTGCCCACCCCTGGGGCCGCCCCGAGATACACCCGCAGGCTTCCGCACGCCATGGCCGTTCCCTTCTCGCCGCCGAGGCCGAACCGGCCCGCACCTCGACCGGACGCCCCGATATCTCACCGTTTTACCCTTTATCTCTCCATTCTCCTGGTTATACATATAAAAGGAGGTTTCGCCGCGGGCTCCGTGCCGGTACCTGGCCGACGTGGAGCGGAACCGGACGGCGGCGCGAGTCGGCCCACCGGCCCCGGCGCCGGGACCTCGCGAGGGCCGGTCGGCCGGGGCGGCCACCCCTTGTGGCCCTGGAACACGGAGTGCGCGCGCCGCACCGTGAAGGGAGAGGGGCGGCAGGCGAGCGCGTCCGCGGAGGAGTGGGTCATGAAGCAGCGTGAGGTCGGGATCGTGATGACGAGTGACGTCGTCAGCGTCCGCCCCGCGACACCGTTCAAGGACATCGCCGGGCTGCTCGGGAAGCACCGGGTGAGCGGTGTGCCGGTGGTGGACGACGACGAGAAGGTGATCGGGGTGATCTCCGCGACCGACCTGTTGTTCCGCCAGGCGGAGCAGGCGTGGAACGTCCCCGCGCGGCGCATGTCCTTGAACCGTGCCGCGTACCGGAAGGCGGCCAAGGCCCGCGCCCGCACCGCGGGTGAGCTGATGTCGGCCCCGGCCGTCACCGTCCAGGCGTACGAGTCGGTCGTCGGCGCCGCGCGCACCATGCTGGAGCACGGGGTGGAGCGGCTGCCCGTCCTCGACGAGGAGAGCCGCCTGGTCGGCATCGTGACCCGGCGCGACCTGCTGCGGGTCTTCCTCCGCCCGGACGACGAGATCCGCGCCGAGGTGATCGACGAGGTCTTCGTCAAGACCTTCTGGGCGCCGTCGGACGCGGTGGGGGTCACGGTCACCGGCGGCGTGGTCACCCTGGAGGGCCGGCTGGAGCGGGCGGACCAGGTGCCGGTGGCCGGCTGGATGACCGGACGGATCGACGGGGTCGTCGGCGTCGTCAACAGACTCACCTCACGCTTCGGCGACTCCCTCGCCGAAGCGACGCGACCGGAAGGGGCACGGTGATGAGAACCGCTACCACTGGCCTGTTCAGCTCGCTCCCGTCCCCCGGACGGCAGCGGCTGGAGAGCCTTGCCCGAGAGGTGTCGTTCCCCGCGGGCACCCGGATCTACGAGGAGGGCGAGCGGGCCGACCGGTTCTGGGTCGTGCGCACCGGCGCCGTCACCCTCGACCTCCGGCGGCCCGGGCGCCCGGCCCCCGAGGTGGAGATGCTGGGCCCCGGAGACCTGCTCGGCTGGTCCTGGCTGTTCCCGCCGTACGTCTGGCAGATGGGCGCCCAGGCCCAAAGCCCCGTGCGGGCACAGGAGTTCGACGCCACCGTGGTACGGGCGCTGGCCGAAGCGGATCCGGTGTTCGGACGAGCCCTGGCGATGAAGGTCGGCGAGGTCGTCGCCCACCGGTTGCAGAGCACCCGGGCCAGACTGCTCGAGCGGTGAGCAGCCCGTGAGCCGCGGAGAACGCGGAAGCGAAGGAGGCTGAGCGGCTTCCCGGCCGTGGGCCCGCGATGGGCGACAACTGCGCTCCAGACCCTGCCCCGACGTCCGATACCGGCCAAGGGACCGTTCGGCCCTAGCAACGGGTCCGTACGACCGTTCATGATCGGAGGACCGGGCGCGGCACACGACAGGGCGAAGGATCGGCGCACATGACCGAAGTACGGCAGTTCTCACCGCAGGCGCCGATCAGGGTCTTCCTGCTGGACGACCACGAGGTCGTCCGGCGCGGCGTCCACGACCTGCTCGGCTCGGAACCCGACATCGAGGTGGTCGGCGAGGCCGCGACCGCCGCACAGGCCGAGGCCCGCGGACCGGCCCTGCGGCCGGACGTCGCCGTCCTGGACGTCCGGCTGCCCGACGGCGACGGCATCACCGTCTGCCGCGAGCTGCGGTCGCGGATGCCCGGTCTCGCCTGCCTGATGCTGACGTCCTTCGATGACGACGACGCGCTGCTCGACGCGATCATGGCGGGCGCAGCGGGCTATGTGCTCAAGCAGATCAAGGGCTCCGACCTGGTCGCCGCCGTGCGGACCGTCGCCTCGGGGCAGTCGATGCTCGACCCGGCCACCACCTCCCGGCTGATGAGCAATCTGCGCGGCGGCGGCCCGACAGCGACGGCGGAACCCGAGGTCGAGGCGCTCGCCTCGCTGTCACCGCGCGAGCGCGAGATCCTCCAACTCGTCGGTGAGGGACTCACCAACGGCCAGATCGGCAAGCGCCTGTACCTGTCGGAGAAGACGGTCAAGAACAACGTCTCGCGGCTGCTGGCCAAGCTCGGCGTGGAGCGCCGCATCCAGGCGGCCGTCATGGCCACGCACGACACCGCCCAGCACTCCGGGCCGGAGCACGGCCGCCGCTGAACACGGGGCCGACCGGCCCTCCGGCCGGGCACCAAACGGCCCCTCCCGCCGCCCGTCGTGCTCCGTCAGCCTGGAAGCAGGACGGCCGGGAGGAGAACACGATGCGGACCGCACCACTGGACGCGGAGACCCTGGAGAAGCTGATCTCCGCGGCGGGCGCGGCGCCTTCGATCCACAACACTCAGCCGTGGCGGTTCCGGCTCGACCCCGACACCAGCACGCTGGAGGTACGGGCGGCCGTCGACCGCGGGCTGCGGCACGTCGACCCGATGGGACGCGCCGTCCACCTGTCGGTCGGCGCCGCCCTGTTCAACCTCCGGGTCGCGGTCGCCCACTTCGGCTGGGACCCGGTGCCGCGGCTGCTGCCCGACCCCGCCGAGCCCGACCTGCTGGCCTCCGTACGCCTGGCCGGACCGCTGCCGACCGGTGCCCGCCGCGACCGGCAGGACCTGTACGACGCGATCTGGCGGCGGCACAGCAGCCGTCTGCCGTTCTCCGAGCAGGCGCTTCCCGCCCAGGTGCTGACCGAACTGGCCGAGGCCGCGGACGCCGAGGGCGCCCGGCTGGTACGGCCCGCCGCGGAGGAGACGGCCCGCCTGCTGGAGTTCACCACGGAGGCCGAGCGGCGCGGCATGAGCGATTCCGACCGCCGGGCCGAGAGCCGGAGCTGGATCCGTGAGGGGAGCGCGGACGGCCTGCCGGGCCGGGCGCTCGGCCCCCAGGACAGCGCGGGCCGACTGCCGCTGCGGGACTTCTCCGCGCTGCGCCCGGAGAACTACCAGCCTTCCGCGGCCTTCGAGCGGCACCCGGTGATCGCGGTCCTGTCCACCTGCCACGACCGCCCCGCCGACTGGCTGCGCGCCGGTCAGGCGCTGGAGCACGTCCTGCTCGTCGCGACCGCTCACACTGTCCGCGCGTCACTGCTCCATCAGGCGCTGGAATGGGACGACCTGCGGTGGCTGCTGCGCGACCCGCGCGGCGGCATGGAACACGTACAGATGCTGATCCGCCTCGGCTACGGACCGGAGGGCCCGGCCACACCCCGGCGCCCCGTCGCCGACGTCACCGATGCCGGAACGCACACGCCCGAGGGCCTGTCCGGCGGATCACGAACGGCCCCTTCGACCCCTGGCACGCACGCCCGCCGCGTTGCCGGAATACCCGAATAGCTCCGCTATGAGGCCATCCCGGCGCCTTGCGCTCGCACGCGCCAGGCGCCGCCTGGACCGCCCATGATCCGCCGGACAGGCCCTAGGTGTATTGACCTGGAGGGTCGTTGACGCGCGCGGCGCCCGGCTACGCCTTGGGCCCCGCCGAGGGCGGGGCGGCCGGCACCCGCCAGACCAGGCGGGTGCCGCCGCGGGGGCTGGCGGAGAGGGTCAGCTGGCCCCCGAGCCGCGCGGCCCGCTCCTCCAGATTGCGCAGCCCGCTGCGGTGCCCGCCGGAAGGGGCGCCCACGCCGTCGTCGTCGACCGTGACGGTCAGGGTCCCGGAGGCGACGACCAGGGAGACCTCGGCGGAGGTCGCCCGGGCGTGCCGTCCGACGTTGGAGAGGGCTTCGACCAGGACGGCGACGGTCTCCTCCGCGACCGGCGTGGGCACATCGGTGTCGATCAGCCCCTCCATCCGCAGGGCGGGGGTGAAGCCGAGCGTCGGGACCGCGTCCTCGACCGCCATCGAGGCACGTATCCGAAGGCCGCGCGCGGTCCGCTCCCGGTCGTGCGAGCGCAGCCCGAAGATCGTCGAGCGAATGATCTTGATGGTCTCGTCCAGGTCGTCTACCGCGCGCAGCAGCCGCTCGCTCGCCTCCGGGTGCTGGACGAAGCGCACCGCGCTCTGCAAGGTCATCCCCGTGGCGAACAGCCGCTGGATGGCCAGGTCGTGCAGGTCACGGGCGATCCGGTCGCGGTCCTCCAGCAGCGCGAGCTGCTCGGCGCCGCGCCGCCGCTCGGCCAGCTCCAGCGCCAGCGCGGCCTGCCCGGCGAAGCTCAGCAGCGGCGAGGACTCCGCCTCGGTGAAGGGGACAGAACCCAGCTCGCGGGCGAGCAGCAGCACACCGCGCACCGCGCCGCCCGCCATCATCGGCACGGCGATCGTCGGCCCCAGGCCGTTCCAGCGCGGCGGCCCCGACGTCACCCGCGGGTCCTTGGCGATCTCCACCGTGGTGATCGGCCGCGCCGCGGCCATCGCGGCGCCCATGAACGAGCCCTCGCACGGCAGCACCAGACCGCGGTGGGTCTCGGCGTCCACGCCCACGGCGATCATCACCTGGAGGTCGGTGGTCCCCTCGACGGGCAGCGCCACCACGCCCAGGTCCGCGGCCAGGATGTGCCGGCCGTGCTCGACGATCAGTCCGAGCACATCCATCTCACCGGCGCCCGACAGCAGCTTGCTCACGATCTCCGCGTTGGCCGCCATCCACCGCTGCCCCTCGCGGGCGGTCTTGTACAGCCGCGCGTTCTCGATCGCGACACCCGCCGCGACCGCCAGGGTCGACAGCAGCGTCTCGTCGTCGCCGTCGAACTCCCGGCCACCGCGCTTCTCGGTGAGGTAGATGTTTCCGAAGACCTCGTCGCGGACCCGGATCGGCACCCCGAGGAAGGAGCGCATCGGCGGATGGTTCGCCGGGAAGCCGTACGACGCCGGGTGATCGGACAGCTCCGCGAGCCGCAGCGGCTCCGGGTGGCGGATCAGCTCGCCGAGCAGACCGTGCCCCGAGGGCAGCGGCCCGATCGCGCGGGCCTCCTCCTCGGACACCCCGACGGTCAGGAACTCCGAGAGCCGGGCGTCGTCGCCGATCACGCCCAGCGCGCCGTACTCGGCGTCCACCAAGGCGACCGCGGTCTCCACGATCCGCCGCAGCACATGCGCGAGGTCCAGCTCCCGGCCCACCGACAGCACGGCCTCCAGCAGGCTGTGCACCCGATTCTGCGTGCCGCGCACCGCCCCGATGCGGACCTGCAACTCGTCCAGCAGCTCATCGAGCTGCAAACGGGGCAAGCGCCCGCCCGAGCTGTCGCCGTCCTCTCCCACCGGTCCTCCACGCGCACCGCGAACCCCGAGCATCAGCCCCTGCCCACACCGTATCGGCTGAGGTGCCCTGACGGCGGCCGAGTGCCGAGGCGAGAATCGGCGTACGAGCGGCTACGAGGGCTGTGCTGCGTCTCGCGGCTCCCGCGCGGGCACGCTCACGGGCGCCTGGTCCGCCGTGCGGGTGAGGAATTCCCGCACGCCCGCCACCAGGTGTTCGACCGCGACGTGCGGGCCCGCGCCGGTGTCGGCCGGTGTTCCCGTCGCGGCGCCGACGGCGAACACCTCGGGAGCGGCGCGGGACTGGAGGGTACGGGGGTCCACCCGGACGAGACCGCACGCGTCGCCGAGCCCGGCGGAGCGTACGACGTACCTGGTGCCGCCGTACAGCACACCGTCCGGCGTCGGTACGGGCCGCGCTCCGGTGGCGACCACGAGGACGTCGTAACCGATCGAGGAGCCGTCGGTGCAGCAGACCTCCCGCCGGGCCACGTCGACACTGCCGATCTCCGTGTGACGGAAGTCGATCCCGGCGCGGAGCCGGCCGTCCTCCGGCGGCAGGAGGGTGCGCGAGCCGAGGACACCGATGGCCATGAGAAGTTCGACCTCGTGGTCACGTGTGTCGTATTTCCCGACCACGACGATCTGGAATTCGCTCTCGTCGTACCGGCGGCGCAGTCTGTTGGCCGCCAGGATTCCGGTACTGCCGTTTCCCAGGATGACGATTCGCTTCTTCATACCCGCACTGTCCGGCAGCCCCGGTCACGTTCACCACGGGCCAACCGGCCTTCCCCCCGAGGCCGTTCGGGCACCGGCTCGACGACGCGATCCGGTCGACGGCCGACCGAACCGGACGGCCCGGGGCCGCGCCGCTCGCGGGGCGCGGCGGCGACGGACCAATCGCCTCAGGTGCCCGCCGGGGCGTGCGGCACGATCGCCACCGGCAGCGTCACCCGGCGGAGAACGGCGTGCGCGGTCGAACCGAGATGCGCGCTGACCGGGGTGGTACGGGGGCGGCGGCCCAGGACGAGGAGCGCGGCGTGCGATGCCGCCGCCGCGAGCCGCGCGGCGGCCCCCGCGACCACGGCCTCGGTGACCACCGGGGTACGGGGGTGCTTCTCGGCCCAGGGGCCCAGGGCAGCCGCGAGCGCCTGATCGGGATCGACGGGCCCGGCGCCGTCGTGGAGCGGCTCGCTCCAGCCGTGGACGACGCGCAGCCGCGCGCCGCGCCGGGCGGCTTCGTCGAAGGCGAATTCGACCGGTCGGCCGTCCGGCGCGGCCAGATCGAGGCCGAGGACGACGTCACCGGCGCCGTCGGCTCCCGGCGGAGCGCCCGCGCCGGAAGCGGCGCTCACCAGGACCACGGGGACCGGTGCCCGGCCCGCGACGGTGAGCGCGGTCGAGCCGAGCACAAGCTCCTGCACCGCCCCCGCGCCTCGTGTGCCCAGCACCATCAGCTCGGCGCTGTCGGCCGCGGAGAAGAGCACCGGAAGCACCTGCTCGGCGATCTGGTCGACGGTGACGGACAGGTCCGGATGCCGGCGGCCGATCTCGTCCGCGGTCGGGTGGGCGGACCACGCGGGACGCGGCACGCGCTCACGGGGACCCGCCGGCGTGACCGGTTCCGTACGGCCGTGTCCGGGCGGGACCGCCTGTACGAGACGCAGCGGGAGGCCGCGGCGCACGGCGTCGTCCGCGGCCCAGTCCGCCGCCGCGAGGCTCTCGGCCGAGCCGTCCGTCCCCGCGACGACGGCGCCCGTGACGATCGCGCGTGTCATGAGTGGACCTCCTTGGCGTGTTCCGTCCCCCTGCCTCCAGCATCCCCGCTTTCGGCGCTCGGCGTGAGGGACCGACGGCCCCGTACTCGGACCGAACGGGCCGGAGCCGTGCGATTGCGGCGGGGTCGGCCGAGATTCGCCGACGAGAACACCGGATCAGAATGTCGGATCAGTACGCCGGACCAGGACGTCGGATCACATGGTCGGATCAGAAGATCGTGCTACGCCGATCCGCCGGGACGTACGGCGGGCGGGTGAATTCGTCGTCGCGCGTACATCCATCGGGTCCGCCCGCGCATCCCCTGGTCGAGTCGCGTTCTTGAACGCCCGCGCAGGGTTGACCGTTGGAGTATTCGTCGTGAAAACCGGCAGTAATATCATTCGTCGCATGTCCGTGGCGGCCCTCACGGCAGGGGCCGTTCTGGCGTCCACCGGGCTCGCGGTCCCGGCCCGCGTCGAAGCGACCCCGGCGCCCGCGGCGACGGCGTCCCGGACCGCCGCCCCCGCGATCGTCGCCAAGGGCGGCTTCGTGATGGACGACGGCACCGGCCGGACACTGTTCACGAAGGCCGCGGACACCCGCCGTTCCACCGGATCGACCAGCAAGGTCATGACGGCCCGGGTGGTGCTGGCCGACAAACACCTCGACCTGAACGCGCAGGTCACCGTCCAGAAGGCGTACCACGACTACGTGGTGGCCAAGCGCGCGTCGTCGGGCGGTCTGGTCGTCGGCGACCGGCCCACCGTCCGGCAGTTGCTGTACGCGATGATGCTGCCGTCCGGCTGCGACGCGGCGTACGCGCTGGCCGACACCTTCGGCAGCGGCCGGACGCGGGCCGCCCGCGTGAAGTCGTTCATCGCGAAGATGAACTCCACGGCGAAGGGCATCGGTCTGAGTAACACCCACTTCGACTCGTTCGACGGCGTCGGCAACGGATCGAATTACTCGACTCCGCGCGATCTGACGAGGATCGCGAGCAGCGCGATGCGATACCCCACGTTCCGTGCCGTGGTGAAGACGAAGTCGGTCCGGCAGAGCGTCGCGATGAAGAACGGCGGCCACCGCACCATGACGTGGACCAATACCGACACGCTGCTCGGGAGTTATCGCGGCGCCGCCGGGGTCAAGACCGGATCCGGGCCCGTGTCCCTGTTCTGCCTGGTCTTCGCGGCCACCCGCGGCAAGAGGACCGTCATCGGCACGGTGCTCGCCGCCCCGACGCAGGCGGCCCGCACCGCGGACGCGCGGAAGCTGATGGACTACGCGCTGAAGGGGTAGCGGTACGGGGGCGGGAAGCCTCCCGCCACCTGCCCGGCATGGCGTTCGCGGGCGGGGGTAGGGGACGTTCATCCCCCGCAGGGGACTCGCAGGGGACCGCGCCCGGCCGCCCATCGCCCCACCGGCATGGCGGCCGGGGGCCCCGACCGTCACCGGAGCCGGGGCTCGGTCGGCGAGCACACAACGACTCGGTGCGGGAGCGTGCGAGATGTCCGTGAAAGCAGTCGGCTGGGCCAGGTCGTTCCCTGTCTCGTACGGCGTCAGAGCCGGGCGCGAGTGGGCGCGCGAGCACCTGGACGTGCTCGGCTGGAGCACGCAGGCGCCCGACACGGCGGACTCCGTCGTCCTGACCGTCTCCGAACTCGTCACCAACGCCCACGTGCACGCGCACAGCGAGGCCCAGGTCGTCATGGTCTGGGACGGCTGCTGCCTGCACCTGAGCGTCAGCGACTCCTCCGACATGCTGCCCGCCGAGAAGGCGCCCGACGAGGAGCGCACCCACGGCCGGGGCATGGCCATCGTGGACGCGCTCGCCGACGAGTGGGAGGCCCACCCGCGCCCCGACGGAAAGACCGTCACCGCCTGCTTCCACGCGCCCGGCGGCACCTGTACGCACTCCTGGTGAAGCGCCCCGCCGCGGGTGAACTCCAGTCAACTCCTGGGAACTCCTGCGAACTCCCGTGAACGCCGCCCCATTTCGGTATCAGTGCGGCGACACATTCGCAGGGCGATAATCCGACCGCAAAGCCGCGAAAACGGCGTTTTCGCGCTGTACAGACCGTCCCCCGCACGGGCATACTCGGTCACCGGCCAACAGGCCGATCATCGTCGGCGGCGAGACTCCATCGCAGGCCACCGGGCACGAGTCTCGCGCACGGCGTAGGGTCCGACCCGCTCCGCCTGCCTCCGCTGCCCGTTCACAGTGCAGGGAGCAGATTCAGTGCAGCGTTCCATCACCAGACGAGCCATAGGCGTGGTCGGCCTCGGCTCGCTCACCGCCGCCGTCACGCTGGCGGGCGTCGGTACGGCGCAGGCGTCCGGCAACGACAAGAACAACTGCGGCCGGTCGCACATCGAGCACTCCGAGGACGGCGGGAAGACCTGGTCCGACAACGGCCGGATCAACGACCCGGCCCCGACGAAGATCACGGTCCGGCTGACGGACAAGGTCAACAAGGGCTGCACGTACGTCGTCTCGCTCGCCTCCTACAGCGCCGAGGGCCCCACCTGGGACACCTCGGGCACGCAGGCGTTCCTCGGCTGGGACACCACCCAGCTCGACCACAAGAACACCCGGGCCACCCTGGACGTCAGCGCCTACGCGCCGTCCTGCTTCGGCCAGATCGACCTGTACGGCAACGGCATCAAGTACGACGGCGGCGAGGGCAAGGGCCACGGCAAGCTGCCGCGCTACCCGTACTCCGCGACCCCCGAGAACCTGATCACGGCGTGGAACGGCAGCGCGCCGTGCTCCACCCCGTCCCCGTCGCCCAGCGACTCGGTGACCGACTCCCCGTCCCCGTCCCCCAGCGAGACGACGGACAGCCCCGAGCCCAGCGACTCGACCACCACCTCGCCCGAGCCCTCGGACAGCGAGACGACCAGCCCGTCCCCGACGGACTCCGTCACCGACACCCCGTCGGACTCGCCGTCGGACACTCCGTCCGACACTCCGTCGACGACGCCGAGCTCCAGCGCCCCGGTCGTCGACGACACCACGTCACCGACGGCGTCGCCCACGAACTCCGCGGGCCCGGTCGGCTCGCCGGTCGTGGAGCCGGCCTCCGACACCTCCAGCGGTGACCTGGCCGAGACCGGCGGCAACGGCTCGCAGACCGTGGCCTTCGCAGGCGGCGGCGCCGCCCTGCTGGTCCTCGGCGCGGGCGCGGTCTACTTCACCCGCCGCCGCAACAGCAGCGCCCACCGCTGACGGATCCGGCGTACGCGGGCCGGGAGCACGCCGTGACGGCGTGCTCCCGCCCGACGTACGCCGGTCCGCGCGGTACGCCGACTCGGCGCGTCCGCCGCTCAGTTGAGGTGGGCGCGCCAGTCCGCCGGGACCCGGCCGGCCGGGCCCGGCACCGGCTGGTCGGCCGGACGGCTCTGCGGCGGGGCCAGCGCCACGTCGGTCTCGACGTACGCGTCGGTCGTGAAGTCCCAGAACCAGTCCTCGCCCGGCTCGAAGGTCCGCATGATCGGATGGCCGGTGGCCGCCGAGTGCGCGCTCGCGTGCTGCGCGGGCGACGAGTCGCAGCAGCCGATGTGCCCGCACTGGGCGCAGCGGCGCAGATGGAACCACCAGCCGCCCGCCGCGTCGCAGTCGGCGCAACCGGCCCCGCTGGGCCGGGCGGTGGGGTCGATACCTGGGGTGGTCGTCATGACGGCTCCCGCTGATTGTCGGACGGACTGTCGGAGCTGGCCTGCGGTGCCGCCTCCGGCCGGGCGTCGGACGCGGCATCAGGTGCGGCCTCCGGCTGCTCCGCCGTGAGCGGCAGGCGGACCAGGAAACGGGTGTCGCCGGGCACCGACTCCGCCTGGAGGTCGCCGTGGTGCTTGTTCACCACGATGCGCCAGGAGATGTCGAGTCCCAGCCCCGTGCCCTCGCCCACCGGCTTGGTGGTGAAGAACGGCTCGAAGATCCTTTCCCGGATCTCCGGCGCGATACCGGCTCCGGTGTCACGGAACTCGACCAGAAGCTGCTCGCGGTCCAGCGCCGTACGCACCGTCAGCGTGCCCGTCCCCTCCATCGCGGCCACCGCGTTGTCGATGAGATTGGTCCACACCTGGTTCAGCTCACCCGGATAGCCGGGGATCTTCGGCAGCGTACGGTCGAAGTCCTTGACCACCTTGATGCCCGGACCGAATTTGCCGGTCAGCATGTGCAGCGTGCTCTCCAGCAACTCGTGCACGTCCACCACCTGGTACGGCGCCCGGTCGAGCTGCGAATACTGCCGCGCCGCGTTGACCAGGGTCGAGATCCGGGCCGTGGAGTCCTGGATCTCGTTCATCAGCAGCTCGGTCTCGACCGTGTAGTTCAGCCACCGCATCGCGCTGTCGAGGGTGTCGGGCGTGACCGTCGCGGCCACCCGCTCCAGCCAGTCCGTGTCGAGCCCGGCCTGCACGAAATTCGGCGCGAGGTCCCACCCGGCCGTCACGCCGTGGTCGTCGAGCCAGTCGGAGATGGCGTCCTCGCGGTCCGAGGTCTCCATCGGGGTGAGCTGCACGGCCTTCGCGGACTGCTCGACCGCCCGCTCCTGGAGCTCGATCAGCGTCGCGAGCGTGGCCCGGTCGAGTGGCCCCCCGGCGATCATGCCGAGCTTGTGCCGCATCCCGGCCACCCGCTCGCGCAGCGTGGCCGTGGCCCGCAGCGCCGCCGCGGCCGGATTGTTCAACTCGTGGGTGAGACCGGCCGACAGCGACCCCAGGGCCAGTAGCCGCTCACGCTGGCCGATGGCCTGCTTGGTGCTGCGGTTGCCGAAGAACAGCCCCTCCAGCATGTGCACGGCCATCGGGAACCACTCGCGCATCAGCTCGGCGAAGTGGTCCGCCGACAGCACGTAGAAGCGCGACGGCTCGGTGACCCGCAGCGAGCTGTTGTAGACCTGCGGCACCCGGTCGCCCAGATACGACTGGAAGGCGCCCGCGTAGACCCCGCGGTCCGAGGTGCGCGAGACCTCCACGTCGTCGGCGCCCACCCGGCGCGACATCACCACCGTGCCCTCGAGCAGCACGTAGAAGCAGGTCGCGGGCTCGCCCTCCAGATAGACGGCGCCCGGCTCCTCCATCTGCACCCGGCCCTTGCGGCACAGCCAGTCCAACTGGTCGTCGGTCAGCTTCTCGAACAAGAAGAGCGAGCGCAGCTCGGCCACGTCGCACGGCAGGTACTGGACGCTCATAGCCGCTCCAGGTATCGGTGGACGAGCATGACGGCCATGGCGCCCTCGCCGACCGCGGACGCCACCCGCTTGGCGGACTCGGCGCGCGCGTCACCGGCCACGAACACCCCCGGCACGCTGGTCTCCAGGTGGTACGGGGGCCGCTCGAGCGGCCAGTCCACCGGGCGTTCGCCCGGCGGCGCCAGATCGGGACCGGCCACGACGAACCCGCGTTCGTCGCGCAGCACCACCCCGTCCAGCCAGTCCGTCAGCGGGGCGGCGCCGATGAACACGAAGAGCCAGCCCGCGTCGACCGTCTCGGTCAGGCCGGTCGTGGTGTCGCGCAGCGTGATCCGCTCCAGATGGTCCTCGCCCTCGGCGGACACGACCTCCGTGCGCGTACGCACCTTGATCGCCGGGGTGGCCCCGATCTGCTGCACCAGATAGTGCGACATGGACGAGGTCAGCGAGTCGCCCCGGACCAGGATCGTCACGGACTTGGCGCCCCTGGCCAGATACACCGCGGCCTGCCCGGCGGAATTCGCCCCGCCGACGATGTACACGTCCTGCTCCTGGCAGCGGGCCGCCTCGGTCAGCGCGGAACCGTAGAACACACCGCGTCCCGTCAGCTCCGACACGCCGGGCGCGTCGAGCTGCCGGTAGGACACGCCGGTCGCCAGGATCACCGTGTGCGCCGAGACCGCGGAGCCGTCGGCGAAAGTCACGGTCCGCGCCGAGCCGCTGACCTCGAGCCCCGTGACCTCGCACGCGGTCAGGATCTCGGCGCCGAAGCGGGTGGCCTGCCGGTGCGCGCGGTCGGTGAGCTGCCCCCCGGAGACCCCGTCGGGGAAGCCCAGGTAGTTCTCGATCCGGGAGCTCTGCCCCGCCTGCCCGCCGGTCGCGGTGCGCTCCACCAGCACGGTCCGCAGCCCCTCGGACGCGCCGTAGACCGCGGAGCCGAGACCGGCGGGGCCGCCGCCGATGACCACCAGGTCGTAGAAGCGCGCCGAGGGCGTCGTCGCCAGACCGACACTGCTGGCCAGATCCTGGTCGGTGGGCTCCACCAGCGGCTTGCCGTCCGGGGTGATCACCACCGGCAGCCGTACCCCGTCCTCGTCCGCGGCGGCCAGCAGCTTCTGGCCCTCCGGCTCGTCCGAGGCGTACCAGTGATACGGCACCTGATTGCGCGCCAGGAATTCGCGGACCCCGGACGAACGCGCCGACCAGCGGTGACCGATGACCTTCGTCTCCCGCACCGGCCGGTGGTCCGAGGCGCGCCAGGCGTCGAGCAGCGCGTCCACCACCGGGTACAGCTTCTCCTCCGGCGGGTCCCAGGGCTTGAGCAGATAGTGGTCGAGGTCCACCACATTGATGGCGTCGATGGCCGCGCCCGTGTCGGCGTACGCCGTCAGCAGCACCCGGCGGGCGCCCGGATACACATCCATCGCCCGTTCGAGGAATTCGATGCCGTTCATCGCGGGCATCCGGTAATCCGCCAGGATCACCGCGACCGCGTCACCGCGCAGCCGCATCTCGCGCAGCGCCTCCAGCGCCGACTCCCCGGACTCCGCCCGGACGATCCGGTGCTCCTCGCCGTAACGCCGCCGCAGGTCGCGTGCGACCGCACGCGACACCGAGGGATCGTCGTCGACGGTCACGATCACGGTCCGTGTCGCGCCGCTGGGCTCTGTCCCCAGCATCCATGCCCCCATTCGTGCGGATCACCGGTGCCGGGCCACGGCATGGCGCCGGGGCCCGCCACTCCCATCCTAGGTACGCGGCCTGGCACCCGCAGTTCCACCGTGTTCGCCCTCGGAGGACGCGCCCGGCGGCGCCTCGGAGACCCCCGGCAGCCGCGCCGTACGCGCTCACTGTCAGGTGCCGGGCACCACGGAGCGTGACGGTCCGACCGGCTCGGCAGGAGGTCCGGGCCCATCGACGGCACACTGAGGGACGGACCAGGACGATCCGCCCCGCCGACCCGGCGGCCCGCGGGAACGCGTCCGGCCCCGCGTCGAACCCGTCAGGTGGTGATTGCCGTGTCCATGCGCCAGAGCCCGCGCCCCGGGACGGGCGCGACATCCAGCGACGCCGTCTTCGGCGCGCCGTGCTGGGTCAGCCTGACCTCGCGCGACCTGGCCGCGACCCACCGCTTCTACGCGGCGGTCCTGGGCTGGACCTACCGCGGGACGAAGCTGGGCGGCCGGTTCAGCGTCGCGCTGGACGACGGCAGGCCGGTGGCGGGCATCGCCGAGCTGGCCTCCGCCTGGCAGGTGCCCGTCGCCTGGACGCCGTACTTCGCGGTCGAGGACGCCGACGAGACCGCGGCCAGGATCAGGGAGCGCAGCGGCACCGTCGCCGTCGGCCCGATCGCCTTCGAATCCGGCCGCGCGGCCCTGGCCGCCGACCGCAACGGCGCCGTCTTCGGCATCTGGGAGGGCCTGCTCTCCGAATCCTGGCCGCGCTGGCGCGACGAGCAGCCGGTGTGGCTGCGGCTGCGCACCCCCGACCCGTTCGAGGCGGCCATCTTCTACGGCGAGGTGCTGCTGTGGGCCAGCGACCGGCCCGGCGCCTGCGAGGTGGCGTACGAGGGCGACGAGGTGGTGCTGCGCAGCGCGGGGCGGGTCGTGGCCCGGCTCGGCCGCGGCGCCGTCCAGGCCGCGCCCGACCCCGTCGAGCGCCCGCACTGGGAGGTCTTCTTCACCCTGCGCGACCTGCCCGCCGCGCTGCGGGCGGTCCGCGCCAACGGCGGCGGTGTCGTGGCGCACCACGCGGGCCCCGCGGGGGAGTCGGCGGTCGTCCGTGACCCGGACGGCGGACTGTTCACGCTGACCGCGCCGGAGGTCGCGTAGCCCGTTCGGGGCTGCCCGTCAGCCGTGTGCGCGCGACGAGGTGCGGGCCGGGCGGTACCGGGTCACGGTGAAGGCTCACCCACCAACACACAGGAGAGTGACATGCTTCGTCGTATCGCCATCACCGTCGCCGCCGTTTCCGCCGCCGGGCTCATGTCGGCTGTTCCGGCCGCTGCCGCCGTCTCGCACGACGGCGGTCACGCCGGGATGGGCGGCTTCCACACCGCGGGCGGCTTCGCCGGCTTCGAGAAGACCAACCTCGGCGGCCCGTACGGGATCACCACCGTCAAGGGTGAGATCGGTGGCTTCGAGGCCGGTGGCGGCTACGCGTTCGAGGGCCACCACAGCTCCCACTGACGTCGCGGCCGTCCGCTGACGGCCCGCGTCCGCGCGTGCGGCGGCCCCGCGCCCACGGTTCCTCCCTGCCGTGGGCGCGGGGCCGCCGTCGTGCCCGCTCGGGTGCCGCCCGCTCGGGCGTCGTGCGCTCAGGTGTTGTTGGCGAGATTGCGCAGTCCGCTCAGCGCCCCGTTGAAGTAGTCCTGGTCACCGGGGAAGACGCCGGAGTCGGCGTGCTGCCAGAAGGTGTAGAACGGCCAGCCGGCCGGCAGGGTGCCGACGCTGGAGGCGTACCGCGCGATGAACAGCGGGTCGTTGGCCGAGTAGGCGGAGGTGTTGCCCGTGCAGGTCGTCCACCAGTTGGTCGTGGTGTAGATCGTCGCCCAGCGGGTGGTCTTGGCGTGCACCTCATTGATGAACGACGTGATCCAGGTACGCATCGCGGCCTGGCTCAGCCCCCAGCAGGTGGACGACGGCCCGTACTCGATGTCCAGCATGGGTGGCAGCGTCTTGCCGTCCTTGGACCAGCCGCCGCCGTGCGCGACGAAGTAGTCGGCCTGGGCCGCGCCCGTCGAGGCGTTGGGGTTCGCGAAGTGGTAGGCGCCGCGGATGAAGCCCGCGTTGTACGAACCCGTGTAGTTCGCCGAGAAGTTGGGGTCACGGAAGGTCGTGCCCTCGGTGGCCTTCATATAGGCGAACCGGGCGCCGTTGGCGTACGCGCCCGCCCAGTTGACGGCGCCCTGGTAGTGGCTCACGTCGAAGCCGAGGGTCTGGGCGGCGTTCGGGGTCACCGTGCCGCCGCCGCTCGACCGGCCCTCGTGGGCCGCGACGGTCGAGCCCATCCAGTCCAGTTCGGGGTGTGCGATGGGGCTGCCGCCGCCGGAAGGGGAGGCCGCGGTGGCCGCGCCGGGAGCCGCGACGAACAGGGCGAGGAGAGCGGTCAGCGTGCCGATCGCCGCGAGCGCGCGGCGTGGCACCGACCCGCGCCGGGAGTCGTGTCCGGCGTTGTCCATGTGCGCCTCCAAGGGCGAGGGGGGTTGGTTCCTTGGTGGTGTGGCCATGACAATGAAGGAGGTTACGCGCGTAGAACCCTGGGGCGGAAGGGGCTCCGGTGACCGTCATTGGTCTATGCCAGTACGCGGGGCCGGGAGCTGCGGCGCGCCCCGGCGGTGAAAGTGGGCAGGACGCCGCCGGAGGCGGTGTGGACAGCGTGCCCGGCGGTGTGGTTAATCGAGGCATGGACCCCGGCGGTCGGCGACGCGGCCACGGCCGGGGCGCGGACGACCGGGCGGCGCGGCCCGTGCATCCGGCACGTTCGCTTCCGGCACGATCGGTACGTTCTCGCACGTCGACGCGGTTCCAAGGAGGGGGAGACCCGGTGAGCAGCAGCCTCAACAAGGGCAGCGGGAAGATCGAGGTCCAACTGCGGTGGGATCCGAGTCCGTTGGGCTCGCCCGACACCGATCTCGACCTGATCGCCGCGACGTTCGCCACGGACGACCGGCACGGAGAGCCCGCGTACCTCGTGTACTTCGACAGCCGCTCGCCCGACGGCACCATCACCTTGAACCGCGACAGCAAGACCGGCAAGGGCTTCGGCGCCGACGAGAGCATGACCATCGAACTCGACCGGCTGTCGGCCTCGTACGGCCGCGTCGTGGTGGGCGTCGCCATCCAGCAGCGCGACGGCCGGCTCACCTTCGGCCAGGCGGCGAACCCCGACATCCGGCTACTGGAGGGATACAACGCCCTCCTGGAGTACGACTTCGCCGACGTGGCCGACGCCACCGCCGCGACCGTCGCCGAATTCACCCGCGGGGACGCGGGGGAGTGGCGGTTCCACCGGAACGTCCGCGGATACGACGCCGATCCGGCCGCCTTCGGACGGCTGATGGGCGGCGGGGCCGCCTAGGGCCTGTCCGGCGGATCACGAACGGCCCCTTCGACCCCTGGCACGCACGCCCGCCGCGTTGCCGAAATACCCGAACAGCTCCGCTATGAGGCCATCGCGGCGCCTTGCGCTCGCACGCGCCAGGCGCCGCCTGGACCGCCCATGATCCGCGGCGTTGCCGGGGGTGAGCCCCGCGACCAGGGCCGGACGCCCGTGCGGAGCGCCCCGCGCCGCTCATCCGCGACGAGCCGGGGCGCGCGCCGGCCTGCCCGCGGATCGCGGGAGGTGGCCGCACGCCCGGAGACGACGCGAGCGGGACGGCAACTGGCGTCCTGTGGGCGGAAACTACGCGCGGCCGGTCAGCGGACACGTCATCACATAAGTCGCCGAATGGGTGAAGACGCCATCATGTCGGCGCCGGGCGCGGCTCCGGCGCTGCTAGCTTCCGTGATGTTGGTCTGATTACACCGATTCATCCCTTTGTGGGTCGATCTGTGCTGATCGGTTGTCCGGATGCACGGCGCACGGGTCGCACCTGGCCGTTCTGACCGAAGGCGTGGAAATCTGCATGTCCGACAAGGCCGGACCGAGCGATGGCAGCGGCGGCGGCACGCTGGGGCGTCTGGAGAACCGCCCTCCGGTGTCGTTCGGGATGGAGGTGCTGCGCGGCATCGCTCAGGTGGACTTCATGCCGAGCGCGCTGTGCGGGGCGGTGTTCCTCGCGGCGCTGTTCGTCTCGGGCTGGCAGCACGGGGTGTACGGGCTGCTGGGCGCGGCGGTCGCCACCGCGACGGCCCACGCGCTGGGCATCGAGCACGCGTTGGTCGGCGCGGGGCTGCGGGGGTTCAACGGCTGCTTGGTCGGCACCGGCTTCTCGGTCTTCCTCGGCCCCGGCCACTGGTCGACGTTCCTGCTCGCCGTCTTCGCCTCCAGCCTGGTGGTCGTGGTGACGACGGCCCTGGCGATCATGCTGGGGACCTGGGACGTACCGACGTTCACCATTCCGTTCTGCCTGGTCACCACCGTCATGACCGTCGGGGCGCCGGGATTCGAGAAGGCGTGGCACCAGGGGCACAGCCTCGCCGCCCTGCCCGCGACCGCGAGCGGCCGGACCGCGCTGACGTGGGATCAGACCTGGCACGCCTTCCTCTCCAGCTTCGGCCAGATCTTCTTCATGTCCCAGTGGTACGTCGGCCTAATGTTCCTCATCGGCATCGCGCTGGCCAACCGGCTGGCGGCGGCGATGGCGTGTGTGGGGAGCGCGACCGCGCTGGCCGTCGCGGTCCTGCTCGGCGCACCGGCGGCCGAGGTCGGCCAGGGGCTGCTGGGGTACAACGCGGTCCTGGTGGCGATGGCGCTGTGCGGGGTGTTCGTCGCGCCCGGCCCCTGGAGCCTGGTCTACGCCATCGGCGGCGCGGGGGTGGCGACGGTGGTGACCGCCGCCCTCGACAACATCGTCGCGCCTTTCGGCGGACACGCCCTCACCTGGCCGTTCGTGCTGACCGCCGTGGTCTTCGTCGCCGCCGTCCCCTCGATCCCGCGCCTGCGCCGCACGTGACCGCCCGCACGTGACCGCCCGCACGTGACCGCCCGTATGCGACCGCCCGTATGTGATCACCCTCGGGCGGCCTCCCGCCCCCTGTCCGTACCCCTGAAGCCGAAGAGCCCAACCGAAGAGCCGAAGAGCCCAAGAGCCCAAGAAGAGAGTGAACGGATGAACCTCGCCCCTCGCGAAGTCGACAAGCTCCTCATCTACGTGGTGGCCGATCTGGCCCGCAAGCGCCGTGACCGCGGTGTGAAGCTGAACTACAGCGAGGCATGCGCGCTGATCAGCGAGGCCATCCTGGAGGCCGCGCGCGACGGGCGCTCCGTCGCGGAGTGCATGGAGCTGGGCAAGCAGGTCGTCGCCGCCGGTGACGTGATGCCGGGCGTACGCGACATGCTGCCGCTGCTCCAGGTGGAGGCCGGATTCGTCGACGGCACCAAGCTGGTGTCCTGTCACGACCCGGTCGGGGCATGACGGCGCCGAGCCCCGTCACTGTGCGCACCCCGGCCGCCGCCGCGAGCGTGGTGCTCGTCGGCGGGCACGAGAGCGCCGCCGCCCGCGACCTCGCGCCGTGGGCCGGGAGCGGCGCCGGGGACACGTACACCGTGGTCCCGGCAGGCGCGCCCCTCACCCAGGCGGTCGCCCGCCTCCTCGCCGAGCGCGACGCACCGGTCTGCGTGATCCCGATGACGCTGGGCCGCGACCGCGCGCTGGTCGCCGAGGCGGCGCGGTCGCTGCGCTGGGCGCAGGAGGGCGGCGGCAGCGGACGTACGGTGCTGAGCGCGCCCTTCGGCACCCAGGACCACCTGGTCGGCTGGCTGCGCGCCGCCGCGGGCCGGGGCGCGGGGGACGCTACCGCCGTCCTGGTCACCGCGCCCGCCGGCGACCCGTTCGCCGACGCCGAACTGTTCCGGGTGGCCCGGCTGGTGCGCCAGTACGGCGGCCACCGTTGGGTCGAGGTCGCCTTCACCGACGGCGACCCCGATGTGCCGCAGGGCGTGGAGCGCTGCCGACGGCTCGGCGCCGAGGACGTGCTGCTGCTGTCGGCCGGGTTCGGGCCGCCCGCCACGTCGTCCCCGCCGGTCGCGGGCGCGGTCGACGGCGGCCCGCTGCTGAGCCGGGCGGCCGTCGAGGGGGTCGTCGCGGCCCGCCGCACCGAGGCCCTGCACCGGCTGGCGCACGGCGACGACGGCGTCGCCGCGGGCCTGGACGCCGAACACGGCCACGGCTTCGCCCACACGCACGCGGACACCTCCGCACCATCCGCACCAGGTGCGCACACCCACAGCCACCCGCACGCCCATCTCCCGCACTGAACCGACCGGTTGCCGCCGTTCCCGCGAGAAAGAGAGACCAGCCATGCCGAATTACTTGTACGGCGATGATCCCGTCGAGATCAACGCCGGCCGCGCCACGGCCACGGTCACCGTGTCGAACACCGGTGACCGCGGGGTCCAGGTCGGCTCGCACTACCACTTCTTCGAGGCCAACCGGGCCCTGGAGTTCGACCGCGAGGCCGCGTACGGAATGCACCTGGACATCCCCGCGGGCACCTCGGTGCGCTTCGAGCCCGGCGACTCACGGGAGGTGACGTTGACCGAATTCGGCGGCCACCGGCGGCTGGTCGGCTTCAGCGGCCTCGTCAACGGCGGCCTGAACTCGGCCACCACCCGGATCGCCGCCGAAGCCCGCGCCGTCGCCCTGGGGTTCAAGGGCGCGACGGGGGACACCGCGGGCGGCGCGGGCAAGAGCGCCGCCGCCGACGGCGCCGCGAAGAACGACAAGGGCGCGAAGAGCGCGAAGAGCGCGAAGAACAAGACGAAGGGTGACCGGTGATGGCGACGCTCCCGCGCAAGCAGTACACGGACCTGTACGGCCCGACCGTCGGCGACCGCTTCCACCTCGCCGACACCAACCTCGTCGTCGAGGTCGAGAAGGACTTCAACGAGGGCCTCTACGGTGACGAGGCCGTCTACGGCGGCGGCAAGAGCATCCGTGACGGCATGGCCCAGGACCCGCAGGTCACCGCCGCCCAGGGCGCGTTGGACCTGGTCATCACCAACGTGGTCGTGCTGGACCCGGTGCTGGGCGTGGTCAAGGGCGACATCGGCGTCAAGGACGGCTTCATCGCGGCGGTCGGCAAGTCCGGCAACCCGCACACCCAGAACGGCGTCCACCCCCTGCTGACCATCGGTCCCGGCACCGAGGTCATCTCCGGCGAGCACCTGATCGCGACGGCCGGCGGCATCGACACGCACATCCACTTCGTCTCCCCGCAGCAGGCCGAGGCGGCGCTGAGCAACGGGATCACCACGCTGGTGGGCGGCGGCACCGGACCCACCGACGGCACCAACGGCACGACCTGCACGCCGGGCCCGTGGAACATCGGCCGGATGTACCAGGCGGCCGAGGATCTGCCGGTCAACATCGGGCTGTTGGGCAAGGGCAACGGCTCGCAGCCCGACGCGCTGGTGGAGCAGGTCGAGGCCGGGGTGTGCGGTCTGAAGGTGCACGAGGACTGGGGCACCACCCCGGCCGTGATCGACACCGCGCTACGGGTCGCCGACGAGTACGACGTGCAAGTGGCCATCCACACCGACTCGTTCAACGAGTCCGGGTTCTTCGAGGACACCCTGTCCGCGATCGACGGCCGTACGATCCACACCTTCCACACCGAGGGCGCCGGCGGCGGGCACGCCCCGGACATCATGCGGATCGCCGGTGAGCCCAACGTCCTGCCGTCGTCCACCAACCCGACCCTGCCGTACACGGTGAACTCGGTGGACGAGCTGCTGGACATGGTGATGGTCTGCCATCACCTCAGCCACGACATCCCCGAGGACGTGTCCGTCGCCGACTCGCGGGTCAGGGCGGAGACGATCGCGGCCGAGACGGTGCTGCACGACGAGGGCGTCATCTCCATCTTCTCCTCCGACTCCCAGGCCATGGGCCGGGTCGGCGAGTCCTTCACCCGCGCCTTCCAGACCGCCCATCACTGCAAGGACCAGCGCGGCAAGCTCGACGGCGACAGCGAGCGCAACGACAACCTGCGCGTGCTGCGTTACCTCGCGAAGATGACGATCAACCCGGCCATCGCGGCGGGCATGGCCGAGCACATCGGGTCGCTGGAGGCGGGCAAGCTCGCGGACATCGTGCTGTGGCCGATCAACGCCTTCGCGGCCAAGCCGAAGATGGTCATCAAGGGCGGCCTGGTCAACTGGGCGCAGATGGGTGACCCCAACTCCTCGCTGCCCACCCCGCAACCGGTCTACTACCGGCCGATGTTCGGCGCGAAGGGCCGCGCCAAGCAGGCCACCCGGGTCTCGTTCATGTCCCAGGCGGGCATCGCGGGCGGTGTCCCGGAGCGGCTCGGCCTGGAGAGCAGGATTCTGCCGGTACGGCACTGCCGCTCGGTGGGCAAGCAGCACATGGTCCGCAACAACTCCCTGCCGAAGATCACCGTCGACCCCGAGACGTACAAGGTGACGCTGGACGGAGTCCCCACGACCATCGACCCCGCCCGCGAACTGCCGCTCACCCAACTGTTCTTCCTGGCATGACGTCTTCGAACGGCGCGTACGCCTCGAACGACGCGCACGCTCCGGCCGCCCCGCACGCTCCGGCCGACTCCGTCATGGGGCGGCCGGGGCGGCTGGGGGCGCTGCTGGTCAGCCTCCAGCTGACCGACTCGGCCTTCCCCAGCGGCTTCTACACCCTCTCGCACAGCCTGGAGGGCTTCGCCCAGGCCAAGGCCGTGACGGCGGCCGACGTGCCGGGGCTGCTCGCCGATCTGCTGCGCCACGGGATCGGTCCCTGCGACGCCACCGCCCTGGTGCTCACGCACCGGGCGGTGTGCGCGGGGGACTGGGACCTGGTCGCGCGGGTCGACCAGCGGTTGCACGCGGCCAAGCTCAACCGCGAGACGCGGGTGGCCTCCACCCGCGTCGGGCGCCAACTCCTCGACATCGCGGGCACCGTGATCGGCGGACCCGTCCTGGAGCGCTACGCGGCGCTCGTGGCGGGCGGCGGGGCGCCGGGGTCGCAGGCGGCGGTCGCGGGCGCCGTGTACGCCGCCGCCGGGGTGGACGCGGAACAGGCGGTGACCGGCGACCTGTTCGCGCTCGCCGTCAGCTTCGTCGGCGCGGCGCTCCGGCTGCGCCTGACCGACCACGTACGGGCCCAGGTCGTCCTGCGGGCGACGGCGCCGGTGATCGAGGAGGTCGTCGGGCGGGCCCTCACGGCGGAGTTGGCCGACCTCGGGGGCTGCGTACCGATGGCCGACGTCATGTCGGGCCGCCACGAACGCGCGCAGGCCCGGCTGTTCATGACCTGACGTTCCGTCATGTCATTACTCCGGCCGCACGGCCGGACCCCACCACGACACACACATTCAGCGACGGAAGGCAGCACCCCATGCACAACGAACGCCACGTCCTGCGCGTCGGCATCGCGGGCCCGGTGGGATCGGGCAAGACGGCGTTGATCGAGGCCCTGGTGCCGATCCTCACCAGCCGCGGGCACCGGGCCGCCGTCGTCACCAACGACATCTACACCCAGGAGGACGCCCAGCACGTCCGGCGGACCCTGGAAGGCGTGCTCGACCCCGAGCGGGTGGTGGGCGTGGAGACCGGAGCGTGCCCCCACACGGCGGTGCGCGACGACCCGACGATGAACCTGGCGGCGGGCGCGGAACTGCTGGACCGTTTCCCCGACGTGGACACGCTGCTCTTCGAGTCCGGCGGCGACAACCTCACCCTCACCTTCAGCCCGGTCCTGGTCGATCTCTTCCTGTTCGTGCTGGACACCGCCGAGGGCGAGAAGATGCCCCGCAAGCGCGGTCCCGGCATCACCGAGTCGGACCTGCTGGTCATCAACAAGATCGACATCGCCCAGTACGTGCGGTGCGACCTGTCGGTGATGGAGGCCGACGCGCACCGGGTACGCGACGGCGCGCCGGTCATCCTCACCAACTGCCTGAGCGGGCAGGGTCTTGAGGAGATCGCCACCTTCCTGGAGACGTACCGCAAGGTCGCCGCCGTATGAGCCTCACCGGCGCCGCTCGTGCCCGGGCGCCGCGGCAAGCGCCGTCGCCGGCCGTACGGGTGGCCGAACCGGACGGCCCCGAGCACCCGGTGCGTACCAAGGGCTCCGGCGACCGGGCCGTCGCGCCGTCGCGCCCCGCCCGGCTGGACCCGGCGCACTACGAACCCGCGCGCGTCCCCCGGGAGGTCCGCCGGCACGCGGCCGTGCCCGACACCCTGCCGGTCGGTCACGCGGGCAAGGTCGGGCTGCTGGAGCTGACTTTCGAGCGCCGCGCCGAACGGACGGAACTGACCGGCCACTTCCAGAAGACCCCGCTCCAGATCATGCGGCCGCTCTACTACGACCCGGCCAGGCCCGACCTGCCCATCACACAGGTGATGTCGACCGGCGGCGGCATCCTGCAAGGCGACCGGCTCCGTATCGACGTCACCTGCGGACCGGGCGCGGCCACCCACCTCACCACGCAGACGGCCACCAGGGTCCACCGCATGGAGTTCGACTACGCGACCCAGCAGGTCGCCGTCGACGCCGGAGCCGACTCCTACGTCGAGTACCTGCCGGACCCGACGATCCCCTACGCCGGGGCCCGTTACTACCAGCGCACCACCGTCACCGCCGACGCCACCGCGACCGTCCTGGCCGCGGAGACGCTCTACGCGGGCCGCCTGGCGCGCGACGAGCGCCACGCCTACGAGGTCTTCGCCTCCGACGTCGAGATCCGGCGCCCCGACGGCGCGCTCCTCGCCGTGGACGCCATGCGGCTCGAACCCCGCGCTGCCCCGGTGACCGGCCTGGCCGTCCTCGGCGGCCACGACATCGTGTCCACCTTCTACGTCGTCACCGCGCGCGCACCGGCCGCGGCCGTCGCCGACACCCTGCACGAGGCCCTCGCCGACAGCCCGGCGCTCTTCGGCGTGAGCGTGCTGCCCGGCGACAGCGGGGCCTGGCTGCGGCTGCTCACCGACGACCCGCGGACCGCCGCGAGCGCGCTGCGTCTCGCGTGGGACGCCGTACGCAGGCTGCTGATCGGCGTACCCGCGCCCGCGATGCGCAAGCCCTGACCCCCGCACGCCCCGCCGACGACGACAACGGCGCCGACCTCGACCGACCGCCGTACGTTCACAGGAGTTCCCCTTGCTCATGGCCGCCACCGCCAACACGGGCGACACCGCCTGGCTCCTGGCGAGCACCGCGATGGTGCTGCTGATGACACCCGGCCTGGCCTTCTTCTACGGCGGCATGGTCCGCACCCAGCACGTGCTGGTGATGCTCAAGATGAGCTTCGTCTGCCTGGCCCTGGTGACCGTGCTGTGGCTGGCGGTCGGCTACACCCTCGCCTTCGGCCCCGACCTCGGCGCGGGCCTGCTCGGCAACCTCGACCACGCCTTCCTGCGCGGCGTCACCATGACCGACCTGCACGGCAGCGTCCCCACGCTGCTGTTCTCCTGCTTCCAGATGTCGTTCGCCATCATCACCGTCGCGCTGATCAGCGGTTCCATCGCGGGCCGCGCCACCATGCGCGGCTGGCTGGTCTTCGTGGCCGCCTGGACCCTGCTGGTCTACGTACCGCTGGCGCACTGGGTGTTCGCTCCCGACGGCTGGGTGTCCGCGCATCTGAAGGCGCTGGACTTCGCGGGCGGCCTCGTCGTCGAACTCAACTCCGGCGCGGCGGGCCTGGCCGCGGCCATCGTGCTGCGCAAGCGCAAGGACTTCGAGCGCCAGCCGGTGCGCCCGCACAATCTGCCGCTGGTCGTGATCGGCCTGGCCCTGCTGTGGTTCGGCTGGTTCGGCTTCAACGCGGGATCCGCGCTGCACGTGGCGGGCGCCGCGCCCACCGCCTTCCTCAACACCCAACTCGCCGCCTGCGCGGCCATGATCGGCTGGCCGCTGATCGAGAAGTGGCGGCTGGGCAGCGTGGACATGCTCGGCGTCACCTCCGCGGCCGTCGCGGGCATGGTCGCCATCACGCCGTCCTGCGGTGAGGTGTCGCCGCTGGGCGCGGTGTGCATCGGCTTCGCCGCGGGTGTGGTGTGCGCCTTCGCCATCAACCTCAAGTTCAAGATCGGCGTGGACGACACCCTGGACGTGGTCGGCGTCCACGGCTGGGGCGGCATCGTCGGCACGGCGTCCATCGGCCTGTTCGCCACCTCGGCGATGAGCGGGCGCGAGGGCCTGTTCTACGGCGGCGGTCTCGATCTGCTCTGGCGCCAGATCGTCGCCGTGCTGGCCTGCGGCTCGTTCTCCTTCGTCGTCACCTGGCTCATCGCCCAGGCCGTCAACCGCACGGTCGGCTTCCGTACCGAGGCGGAGTACGAGGACGTGCCGGGCCGGGACGAGGAGATCGCGTACGACAACGCGACGCTGGACGAGGTCAGGGCCCGGCTGGACGAGCCGCGCCACCCGGCGCGGGTGGGCGCCCCGGCGGCCCCGGACGACGACATGGCCCGCGTCAACAAGATCCTCGACGTCCTGGAACGACGCGAGCGCGACCGATGACCGCGCCCGCGTACCCCTCCGCAGCCGTACTCGTACCCGAATCAGCGGCCACGCCCGGCCGTCCGTGTGAGGACCTGTCATGAACCAGCACTTCGACTCCGGCAACACCGCCTGGCTGATGATGGCCACGGCCATGGTCCTGCTGATGGCCCCGGGACTCGCCTTCTTCTACGGCGGCATGGTCAGGACCAGTCAGATCATCGCCATGCTCAAGATGTGCTTCGCCTGCGTCGCCGTCGTCACGCTGATCTGGTGGGCGGTCGGCTACTCGCTCGCCTTCGGCCCCGACGCCGAGGGGCTGGGCATGATCGGCACCCTCGACCACGCCTTCCTGCGCGGCATCTCCCTCAACAGCGCGACCGGTGACGTGCCCACCGTGATCCACTCCGTCTTCCACATGAGCTTCGCCATCGTCACCGTGGCCCTGATCAGCGGATCGGTGGCCGGGCGCGCCACGATGCGCGGCTGGACGGCCTTCGTCTGCGCCTGGACGCTGCTGGTGTACGTGCCCATGGCGCACTGGGTGTTCGACAGCGACGGCTGGGTCGCCAAGGAGGTCGGCGCCGTCGACTTCTCCGGCGGCACCGTGGTCGAACTCAGCTCGGGCGCCGCGGGTCTCGCCCTGGCCATCGTCGCGGGCAAGCGCGAGGACTTCGAGCGCCAGCCGATCCGTCCGCACAATCTGCCGCTGGTCGTGATCGGCCTGGCCCTGATGTGGTTCGGCTGGTTCGGCTTCAACGCCGGTTCCTATCTGAACGGGCCCGCCAGCACCACCATGGCGTTCGTGAACACCCAGTTCGCGGCGGGCGCGGCCATGATCGGCTGGGCCGCGACCAGCTACTGGCACAACCGGCGCGTCACCCTGCTCGACATCTCCATGGGCGCGGTCACCGGCCTGGTGTCCATGACGCCGCTGGCCGCCGGGGTCAGCCCGGTATGGGCCACCGTCATCGGCTTCCTCGCCGGGCTGACCTGCGCCTTCGCGGTGAGCTGGAAGTACCGGCTCGGCGTGGACGACACCTTGGACGTCGTCGGCATCCACGGCTGGGGCGGCCTGTTCGGCATGCTGATGGCCGGCCTGGCCGCGACCGGCGCGGTCACCGGCAAGAAGGGCCTGTTCTACGGCGGCTCGTGGGGGCTGCTCGGCGACCAGCTCGTCGCCGTCCTCGTCCTGGGACTGTTCTCCTTCACCATGACCGCCGTCATCGGCAAGGTCGTCGACAAGACCGTCGGGCTGCGCCAGCCCGGCGGCATCGTGGAGCACGAGCAGGCGTACGACACGGACGTCGCCAGCCAGCTCCAGGACGTCACCGACACGTTGCGCGGTCCCGCCGCCCCGACGGACGACAACGACCCCAGTCATCTCATCGCCCAACTGCGCACTCTGCTCGCCTCCCACGAGCGGAACTGACCTTCGTACGGACCGCCGCGCGGGGGGCCGGACCCGAGGCATCGCATTGGATGCGTCACAAACGCGGCGGTCGCCCGCAAACGGACGGGTCCGGGCCCGCCATGACGGCGGACCCGGACCCGGAGGACCGTGTACGGCTCAGCCCGCGCGGACGATGTTCTCCGCCTGCGGACCCTTCTGGCCCTGGGTGACGTCGAAGGTGACGGGCTCGCCTTCGGTCAGCTCCCGGTATCCGTTGCCCTGGATGTTGGAGTAGTGGGCGAAGACATCGGGGCCTCCGCCTTCCTGGGCGATGAACCCGAAGCCCTTCTCGGAGTTGAACCACTTCACCGTGCCGTTGGCCATGCGTGTGAGTCCTCTGCGTCTGTGGTCTGCACCGGTCGCGGAACCTGGTGGATCCGCGGCCTGTGGACGCCCGCCTACGGGCACCCGCAGCCGTACGTACCCCATCGCGGCGCGCCGCATGCACGCCGATCGCGCGGATGACCGCGGAGGGCGAACATGCGCCGCGCCGCGGCCGGAAACCGGCCCTCGACCGACCCGTCATCCGGAGCAACACTGACCCGTCCGGGGGTGGGCGGTCGCACCGGCCGGGCACGCTCGTGGGATGCTGGGGCGGGATCCGATCTTGACGAGGGAACGCGGCGGCACGATGAGAACGGCACGGAGGATCCGCCACAGGGTCTGGGACCGCTACTCGGCCTCCGACCCCGGCCTGCTGCGGCTGATGGCGGGACTGCGGACGGTCGGCTCGATCGGTCTCGCGCTGCTGATCCTGTCCCTGCTGCACATCTCCGTGACCCATATGGTCGCGGGCGCCATGGCCGCCATGGTCTCCACCTTCGCCATCCGCGAGAAGCGGGTACGCGACCAGGCCGTCACCCTCGCCCTCGGGCTGCCCACCGCCTTCGCCTCGGTGTCGCTCGGCGCACTGCTCAACCCGCACATCGTCATCGGCGACCTCGCCTTCATCCTGCTGATCTTCGGCGCCGCCTACGCCCGCCGCTTCGGCGAACGCGGCACCGCGCTCGGCATGATCGGCTTCCAGATCTACTTCCTCTCCCTGTTCGTCCACGCCACCGGCGCCGGCCTGCCGTCGCTCTACCTCTCGCTGGCCGTCGCCTTCGCGTGCAGCGCCGTCATGCGCTTCGCGCTCGTCCCCGAGACCCCGGAACGCACCCTGGGGCGGCTGCGCCAGGCGTTCCGCGCCAGAACCGCCCAGCTCGTCGCCACCCAGATCGACCTCCTCGAAGCCGACTCCGACCGGCTGGAGAGCGTCATCGGCGACCTGCGCAAGGACGTCGCCCGGCTGCACGAGGCCGCCCTGATGATCCAGAGCGCGCTGGAGGTGGGCACCGACGACGAGGCCACCGCCGCCCTGCTGCAACGCCGGGTCGCGGACGCCGAGATCGCCGTCGAACGCCTCGGCCTGCTGCTGCTCACCGCCCGCAGCGCCGAACGCGCCGACACCCTGACGCTCCACCTGCCGAACGCGCCGCTGCCCGCACCCGCGCGCCGCACCGACGACGAGGACGACGCGCTGCGCAAGCTGCGCGCCGAGCTGCGGGCGCTGCACCTGCTGGTGACCCGGCTCGGCACCGACGACCCCGGCACCGCCGTCACCCAGGTGCGCAACCGCCTGCTGGCCTACCGCGACGACGAGAATCTGCCGCGCGCCTCGCTCGCCGTCCAGGACGCCTTCCGCGGCATCGGCGAGGCCGCGCGCGCCGTCCTCGGCCTGCGGCTGGCACTCGACGGGCCGGGCGACGAGTCCGACGACACACCCGAGACGATCCGCTCCCGCGAGGAGTTCGAGGCCGAGGACCTGGCGCTGGCGGGGGAGGGCGAGAGCGAGCAGGACCGTACCGGCCTCAAGCGCCGCACGACCCGCGCCGCCGTCCAGGTCTCCGCGGGGTCCGCGCTGGCCATCCTCGGCGGCGAGTTCCTGTCCACGCAGCGCTGGTACTGGGCGGTCCTGACCTGCTGGGTGGTCTTCCTCAACACCTCCTCGACCGGCGAGATCCTGGTCAAGGGCTACCGGCGGCTGATCGGCACGGTGTGCGGCGTGGTGGCCGGTGTGCTGCTCGCCGGGGCCGTCGGCAACCACACCTGGACGGCGTTCACCCTCGTCCTGGTACTGATCTTCGCGATGTTCTTCACCGCCCCGGTGTCGTACGCGCTGATGTCGTTCTTCGTCACCGCGATGCTCGGCCTGCTCTACAGCCTGCTGCACACGTACAGCGTCTCGGTACTCGTACTGCGCATCGAGGAGACCGCGCTCGGCGCCGCCTGCGGGGTCATCGCGGCCGTGCTGATCTTCCCGGTCCACACCGATCTGCGCACCGACGAGCAACTGGTCACCGTCCTGGCCAAGCTCCGCGACGTGGCCACCGCCGCCGTCGCCCAGCTCAGCGGCGGCCCGGCCGTCGACCTGCTGGACCTGGCCCGCGAACTGGACACCGCGCTGGACGACCTGCGCCGCTCCACCCACCCGCTGACCCACCCGATCACCCCGCTGCGGGGCCGCAGGCGCACCGCCCGCTATCTGGTCGCCCTGCTGGAGACCTGCGCCTACCACGCGCGCTCGCTCGCGGCGACCGCCGAACTGGTCCCGTACAGCAAGAGCATCGCCGCCGACCCCCGGCTGACGGCCGTCGGCGTACGCCTGGAGCACAACCTCGACGTGCTCATCGCCCATGTGGAGGAGATCAAGGACGACAAGGGCGGGAAGGGCAGGGCCAAGGACGGTACGACGGCAGCGGACGGGACGGCGCAGGGCGCGATCCGGACCGAGCCCAGCATCGCCTCCATGCTGGAGGGCACCGGCTCCGCCGTACCGCGCTCGGGCTCCGTCACCTTCCGCGTGCTGCGCCACCTCCAGCGGCTGGACGAGGGCGTGGCGGGCCTGGCCCGGCCGCTCGGCGTCACGGTCGAGACGCCGGCCGGCAGGACCGGCAGCCGCCGGGCGGCCTGAATCGGTCGCGCGTGAGCCTTGGCAGCCAGGGCCCGGTGGTACGGGGCTCGCGCTCCCGCACCACCGGGCCTCGGCGGCGCCGCGGTCAGTTCAGGGCGAACTTCTGCGCGGCCGTGCCGTTGCAGTCGTGGATCCGCAGGCGGGCGCCGTTGGCCGTGGCGCCGTCCGGGGAGTCCAGGCAGCGCCCGGACTGCGGATTGAGCAGCGATCCGTCGGACCGCTGGACCCACACCTGGCCGCCCACCGCGCTGTCGCAGTCGTACAGCTCCACCAACGAGTCCTGCGCGGTGCCGTTGCCCGCGATGTCCAGGCAGCGGCCGAGCGTGGTGAGCCGGTTCGTGGACGTGTGCACCCAGTGCTGGTCGCGGGCGTAGGACTGGCAGTCCCACAACTGCGCCGCGGACAGATTGCCGCCGATGTCATCGCCCGTGATGTCCAGGCACTTCGCGCCGGGCCCGGCGATCATCGATCCGCCGTTGACGGTGAAGACCTGGGCGGCCGTGCCGTTGCAGTCGTGGATCTGGAGGCGGGTGCCGTTGGCGGTCGCGCCGTCGGTGGCGTCCAGGCAGCGGCCGGACTGCGGGTTGAACAGCGAGCCGTCGGCCCGCCTCACCCACTTCTGCCCGCCGACCCCGTTGCAGTCCCAGAGTTCGACCTGCGTGTTGTTCGCGGTGCCGTTGCCGTTGATGTCCATGCAGCGGCCCAGGGTCCGCAGCGAACTGTCGGGCTCGTGCACCCAGTGCTGATCTGCGGCGCCGCTCTGGCAGTCCCAGAGCTGGACGGCGGCGCCCTTGCTCGCGATGTCGTCCCCGGTCACGTCCACGCACTTCCCGCCGGGCGCGGCGACCGTCGCCGGAGCGACCCCGGCCGTGTCGCCCGCGTAGCCGGCCGCCACGACGTTCGCCTGTACGGCGTTGTCCGCCGCGTCGGTGGGATAGCCGGAGGTCATGACGCCCTCGAAGAACGACCCGACCGCGCGGTTGCTGTTGTCGCCGCCGGTGCCGAGCACGATGGAGCCCTCCTGCCTCATCGGCGCGTAGCCCGGTGGCAGCGCGCCGTTCCACCAGGTCGTGAGCCCGCCGGACTGCGAATTCCCGCCCTTGAGAGCGAAGGACGTCTGGCCGTTGTTCTTCAGCACGGCCGTGACGAAGGGGCTCGCATTGCCGCCGTTGACGCTGTGGGCGTTGGTGTCCGCCTGGAAGATGCCGTTCTCCAGGTCGGCCTGCACCCACGGCCCGTCGCCGGAACAGGGGCTGCACGCGCGGGCCAACGACATGTTGAGCGCGTCCATGTGACCGGCGCCCGTGTCGTTCGGGACCGCCTCGACGTTGCCGAAGTCGAAGCAGCAGTCGCGGTTGACATGGGTGCCGCTGGTCACCATGTACATCCCCTCGGCCTGCCCGTTGACGGCGACACCCGAACCGACGGCATGGCGGTACCCGACGCCCGGCGGCACGTAGACGCCGTAGACGGAGTGCCCCGCCACCGTGACGTGCAGCGCGTTCGCCAGGGCGCCGACATCGGCGGCCCCGGCGGTGCCCGAACCCTCGATGGTCAGGTCGTTGTGGCGCGGCGACTGGTCGTAGATCTTGGTGATGACGCACACCGCGCCGTTGCAGAAGGCGTTCTGCGCACCGGCGTTCGCGTAGCCGCCGGTCCCGGTCGGCCCGATGTCGAGGGCGGCGTCGTCCCGCACGCGGGTGACCTGGTACAGGCCGCCGTTGTACGAGCCGTACAGCGCCCTGACCGTACTGAAGGCGCCCACGCAGGGGGTGCCCGCGTTGCCGTAGATGTCGCACGGCTGGTTCGCGGCGGCGTGCGCGGGACCGGTGACGCCGACCAGCAGGCCGAGGGTCAGGGTCAAGGTCGCGCCCAGGGCGAGCAGGACGCCGCGTAAGCGCCTCAACAGGTGGCGTGCGGATGGTCGGTGGTCGCGAGCGGTCGTCGTCGAAGCGGTCATCGTCGACCTTTCTCCGTGGGGGGATGGCACGGAACACGGTGAGAGATGCGAACTGCTCATACGATTCAGCGACTTCGAAGCTAGAGGCGTCTCGTAGTGCCCGTCAACCCTCGGACCCTGCGGTCATAAGGCCGGACAATCTTGTCCCGAAGGCTTGACGAGCGGTTCGGCGTGACTTAGCGTCCGAGGCGCTGAATCGTTAGAGCAACCCTTGGCGCACCACATCCGGCCGGTATCTTCCCGACGGTGGTTGCCTGCTTCAGGCGGTGGCTTCTTGCTGAGAGGGGTGCCATATGGCGTCGGCGGACAAGCGCGCCACCGTCACGCTCAAGGACGTCGCGACGGCGGTCGGGATCTCGCAGAGCGCCGCCTCGATGGCGCTGTCGAACCATCCGCGGATCAGCGAGACGACCAAGGAGGCGGTACGGGCCGCCTCGGCCAAGCTCGGCTACGTCCCGAACTCCGCGGGGCGGGCGCTGCGGGCGGGCCGTTCGACCTCCATCGCGGTCGTCGTGCCCAACACCGGCCAGCACGTCTTCGGCCACCCCTACTTCATGCACCTGCTGGTGGGGGTGACCGCGGAGGCCAACACCCGCGACGCCGCGCTCATGGTGTCGACCAACCCCGACGAGACCCACGGCGTCGCGGCGTACGAGCGGGTGCTGCGCTCGCAGGCCGCGTCAGGGGCGATCGTCGCCTCGGCCTCGATCAGCGACCCCAACGTCAACCGCATGGTGGACTCCGCGCTGCCGGTGGTCCTCATCGGGCGGTTCGTCCACCTGCCGCACGCGGTGAGCGTCGGGGTGGACGAGATCGCGGGCGCCGCGGCCATCACCCGCCACCTGGTGGAGGACCACGGGCTGACCCGTATCGCCCACATCAGCGGACCGCTCAACCACCAGACCGCGGTGGACCGTTACGAGGGCTTCCGCACCGCGCTCGCCGATTCGGGACGGCCCTGCACCCACACCCTGGCCGTCGGCGACTTCAGCGAGGAGTCCGGCAGGCTCGCCGCACGGCAGGTGCTGGACAGCATGTCCGACGTCCAGGCGATCTTCGCCGCCAACGACGAGATGGCCTACGGCGCGATGCTGGAGATCCGCTCCCGCGGGCTGCGCATACCGCAGGACATCGCGCTCGCCGGATACGACGACTTCGGCGTCTCCCGGCTCACCACGCCGGGGATCACCACCGTCCACGTCCCCGCCGAATCGCTCGGCCAGAAGGCCGCGGCCATCCTCTTCGACCTGGTGGACGGGACCGCACCCGACCCGGTCCACACCGTGCTGCCGTTCGACCTCGTGATCCGGGAGTCCTGCGGAAGCCACCCCGGCTGAGCGACCGCCCCGCCCAGCCACCGGCGACGGCCGAAGGCCAACGCCGTACCCAACACCCCCGCCCGGACGGGCGGCCCGAACCCAACACCCCCGCCCGGACGGGCGGTTCACGCCCAGGACCGGCGGTACGCGCCCGGTGACGGGTGGTTCACACCCGCACGCGGCTGACGCACGCCCGCGGACGGGTGATTGACGCCCGGAGACGGGCGGTGCGCGCCCCCGGACGGGCGGTGCGCAGAAGGAGACAGCCACATCGACCCTCCGACCCCGCAGCGACGGGGCACCGAACGGAATGGAACGATCGGTATGTACGTCAGATTCGGGAGAACGGCCGCGGCACTCGCCGCCGCCACCACGGTCTCACTCCTCCTCGCCGGCTGCGGCGACAACGGCGCGGGCGGCGGTACCTCCGGCGGCGTGGTCAAGCTGACCATGCTCACCGGCTTCACCGGCCCCGACGCCCCCTCGTACCAGGCGCTGATCAAGGAGTTCAACGCCGGCCACCCCAAGATCCAGGTCACGATGACGGCCGAACCCTGGGCCACCATCGGTCAGAAGCTGCCCGCCTCCTGGGCCACCGGCCAGGGCCCCGACCTGGCGACCCCCAGCTCCGACCCGGGCGCGATCTTCACCTACATCAAGACCAACTCGGTGCTGCCGCTCGACCCCGCGGTCGGCGCCGGCACCGGACAGATCGACTCCGCGGCCTTCCCGGCCGCCGTGAAGTCCGCCTTCACCGTCGACGGCAAGCTCTACGCGGTACCCGCCAACATGGCCACGCTCGTGCTCTATTACAACAAGGCGATGTTCGCCGCCGCGGGCATCAGCCGGCCGCCCGCCACCGAGGACGAGTTCATCGCCGACGCCAAGAAGCTCACCAAGGGATCGGGCGGCAAGCCCAGTCAGTACGGCCTCTCGCTCGCCGACAACAACACGATCCAGATGTGGCCGATCCTCCAGTGGATGAGCGGCGGCGACATCGTCGGCCCCGACAACTGCGCCGTCGTCAACAGCCCAGCCAGCGTCCAGGCGCTGACCCGTTGGAGCCGCCTGGTCAGCCAGGACCACATCAGCCCGGTCGGCCAGGCGGGCGCGGACGCCGACACGCTGTTCTCCGCCAAGAAGGCCGCGATGGAGATCAACGGCCCGTGGGCCGCCGCGGGCTTCAGGTCCGCGGGCGTCGACCTCGGCATCGCCCAGGTCCCGGTCGGCTCCGCGGGCCCGGTGACACTGGCCTCGACGGTCCCGCTGATGATCGCCCGCACCTCCAAGCACCAGGCCGAGGCCAAGGAGTTCCTCGCCTGGTACACCGGCAAGGCCGCCCAGACGCAGTTCTCGAAGGTCTCCGGCTTCCCGCCCGCCCGCACCGACCTCGGCGGCGCCGTCAACGGCGATCCCACCGTCGCGCAGTTCGCCGCCGCGCTGCCGCACGCCAAGCTCTACCTCGCGGGCCAGCCGAACTCGACCCGCATCGACAGCGACGTCTACGTCCCGCTCATCCAGAAGATCGAACGCGGCGCCGACGTCCAGTCCGCCGCCGACTCGGCCGCCAAGGCGATCAATTCGCTCACCGGCTGCAAGAAGTAGCCCTCATGTCGAGCACACCCTTCCCCTCCGCAGGGAAGCCCGCACCCGTACGGCGGCGCAGGCCCCGTATCAACAGCGCCTATCTGTTCATCCTGCCGAGCGTCCTGCTCATCGGGGTGTTCATCGCGGAGCCGATCGTCCAGTCCGGCTGGATGAGCCTGCACGACTGGACCGTCGGCGAGGCCCACCACAAATTCGTGGGTCTCGACAACTACACGGCGCTCTACCACGATTCGCGGTTCTGGAACGCGCTGCGCGTCACGGTGATCTACACCGCCGCCGTGTCCGTCGGACAAGTGCTGATCGCGCTGGCCATCGCCTCCCGGCTGCGCAGGACGACCTGGTATTCGGCGCTGCTGCGCACCGCGTATTTCTTCCCTTTCATCGCCTCGCTCGTGGTGAGCGGCATCGTCTGGAAATTCCTGCTCGACCCGCAGGTCGGCCTGGTCGACGCCTGGCTCTCCGGAATCGGCGTCACGCCTCCCGAATGGCTGCAATCCACCTCGCTGGCGCTGCCCACCGTCATTGTCGTGGGCATCTGGAAGAACGTCGGATTCACCATGATCGTGCTGCTCGCCGGTATGCAGCAGATCCCGCCCGACCTGTACGAGGCGGCGGCGCTCGACGGCGCGGGCGCGTGGCAGCGATTCCGCCATGTGACCCTGCCCGCGCTGCGCCCGGCACTGCTGTTCACCACGCTGATCGCCACGGTCACCGGGCTGCAACTGTTCGACCTGGTCTTTTCCATGACCAGCGGCGGCCCGATCTTCCACACGGAATCCGTCGTGATGTACCTGTACCAGAAGGGTTTCGTGGAATTCCAGATGGGCTACGCCAGCGCCGTCGCCTGGATTCTCTTCGTGATCATCCTGGCGATCTCCGCACTCCAACTGCGTCTGTCGAGGTTCCGCGATGCCGACTGACACACTCCGGCCGCGCCCCGCCAAGGGCGGCGCGAGCCCGTACGGGAACGGCCCCCGGCCGACCGGGCCGGTACGCCTGTGGCCCGCGGCCAAGGTCGCCGTCCGGTACGGCGCCAGGTGCGGCACGGTCCTGTCCTGGGCGGCCGTCACCGTCGGCGCGGTCGCGATGATCATCCCGTTCGTCTGGATGCTCGGCGTCGCCTTCAGGACCAACGCCGACCTGTACGCCGACCCCGCCCGGCTGATCCCGCGGGACTGGACCCTGCACGGCGTCCGCGCGGTGCTCGGCCAACTCCCGTTCGGCAAGCTCGTACTCAACACGTTCGTCTTCGCGGGCGGCACGACCGTGCTCCTGCTGCTGTTCGACTCGATGACCGCGTTCGCGCTGGCCAGGCTGCGCTTCCGGGGCAAGAACGTGGTGTTCCTGCTGATCCTGGCCACGCTGATGGTGCCTTTCCAGGTCACCCTCGTGCCGGTCTTCCTGACGCTGTTCCACCTCGGCTGGCTCAATTCGTACCAGGGCCTGATCATTCCCCGCGCGACCAGCGCGCTGGGCATCTTCCTGCTCCGCCAGTTCTTCATGCAGTTGCCGCGCGAACTGGACGACGCGGCCAGGATCGACGGGGCCAACGACTTCACGGTCTACTGGCGGATCATCCTGCCCAACGCCAAACCGGCCCTCGCCTCGCTGTTCATCATCCAGTTCGCCGCGCTGTGGAACGACTTCCTGTGGCCGCTGGTCGTGACGAACAACGTCGACATGCAGACGCTGCCCGCGGCCCTGACGCTGTTCTCCAGTCAGTCGGGTGTGGACCACGCCGCGCTCATGGCGGGCGCCGCGATCTCCCTGAGTCCCCTGGCCATCGCCTTCCTCGTCCTCCAGCGCTTCTTCGTGCAGGGCGTCGCGACCACGGGAATCAAATAGCGGCCCGGCCGATTCCCCGCCGCCTTTCCGCGCCCGCGGCCGACCCGCCATCCCCCCGCCGTACCGCTCCTTCCGCCCGCCCTTTTCCGCCATGCCCATTTCGCTGAGACATCACAGAGAAACCGGAGACTGGAGTGCTCACCTGCACCGCGACCATCGACCCCGCCTTCGTCATCGCCCCGGTTCCGCCGCGCCTGTTCGGCTCCTTCGTCGAACACATGGGCCGCTGCGTCTACGGAGGCATATACGAACCCGGCCACCCCGAGTCGGACGCCGACGGCCTGCGGCTCGACGTCATCAAGCTCACCCGTGAACTCGGCGTGAGTGCCGTCCGCTACCCCGGCGGCAACTTCGTGTCCGGCTACCGCTGGGAGGACGGTGTCGGCCCCCGCGTCGAGCGCCAGGTCGCCCTCGACCTGGCCTGGCGCTCGCTCGAACCCAACACCTTCGGGCTCAACGAGTTCATGGCCTGGGCCAGACAGACCGACGTCGAACCGATCATGGCCGTCAACCTCGGCACCCGCGGCGTCGAGGACGCCTGCAATCTGCTCGAATACGCCAACTTCCCCGGCGGCACCCGCTACTCCGACCTGCGCATCGCCCACGGGGTCCGCGAACCGCACCGCATCAAGACCTGGTGCCTGGGCAACGAGATGGACGGCCCCTGGCAGGTCGGCCAGAAGACGGGCACCGAGTACGGCCGCCTGGCCGCCGAGACCGGGAAGGCCATGCGCCGGATCGACCCGTCCGTCGAGCTCGTCGCCTGCGGCAGCTCCAACGAACGGATGCCGACCTTCGGCTCCTGGGAGGCCGACGTCCTGGACGAGGCGTACGACGTGGTCGACTACATCTCGCTGCACGCGTACTTCGAGCAGCACGGCGACGACCGCGTGGGCTTCCTCGCCTCCGCGCAGGTCATGGACACCTTCATCGACGGCGTCGTCGCCACCTGCGACCACATCGCCGCCAAGAAGCGCTCCCGCCGCAAGCTCCACCTCTCCTTCGATGAGTGGAATCTCTGGTACGAGAGCCGGTTCGAGGGCCAGGACAACCTGGAATGGGCCCGGGCGCCCCGGCTGATCGAGGACGAGTACACCGTCGAGGACGCCGTCGTCCTCGGCAACCTCCTGATGAGCCTGCTCCGGCACAGCGACCGGGTGACCATCGCCTGCCTCGCGCAGCTCGTCAACGTCATCGCGCCCATCCGCACCGAAACCGACACCGGGGCCTGGCGGCAGACCATCTTCTACCCCTTCGCCCTCACCGCCCGGCACGCCCGCGGCGAGGTCCTGCGCGTCGAGCCGGACTCACCCGTCCTGCACTCCACGACGCTCGGTGACGTCGCCGCCGTCGACGTCACCGCCACCCGCGACCCCGAGACCGGCGAGACGACGATCTTCGCCGTCAACCGGGACGACACCCAGGCGGCCACCTTGCGGCTGCGGATGGCCGGCGCCGAGCACGACGTGGTCGAACACGTCGTCCTCGGCGGCCAGGACCTGCTCGCCACGAATTCCAAGACGGCCCCCGGCCGCGTCGAGCCGCGCTCCAGCACCCGGCACTTCGTGGACGCCAACGGTCTGTCCGCCGAGCTTCCGCCGGTCTCCTGGACGATGATCCGGACGGCGCCGATCACGAGCTGATCCACCGGACCCTCTGCCTCCTGCTCCGCGCCGCCCGTACCCCGGAGCCGTTTCGACCCGTAGGCCGGATATGCCGCGGGGGGGGGGGGGGGGGGGGGGGGGGGGGGGGGGGGGGGGGGGGGGGGGGGGGGGGGGGGGGGGGGGGGGGGGGGGGGGGGGGGGGGGGGGGG
>NZ_JBVHMF010000038.1:0-59219 GCF_055558595.1 Streptomyces sp. NPDC025721
GCACAGCGGGAAGGGAAGGGTTAGGGGGAGGGGGTGGGGGAGGTTTTCCCTCCCCCAAAGCCCCCCTGGCTCCTTCTCCCTGCTCTCTGCGCCCCCCCCCCCGGGCCTGCCGCCGAACGGGAAGCTCCCGCCCCCTTGGGGGCGGGAGCGGGGTAAGCAGTGCTTACCCCACAACTTGCTCCGCCAGGAGCCGAGTTGACCTCACGCTGCTGTCCGGCCGTGCCGGGCGAGGTGTCGTTGGCGCTCACCGGTCCGACTCCGCTTCCTGCTGGCGATCCTCGCGCAGGATGTCCTCGATGAAGTCCATCGCCAGGACGGGGTGGTGCAGGGTCCATGGGCGGCTGTGACGGCCTTTCTGCACAGTCCAGGTGCAGTCCGGTCCGGTTCCGGCGCGGTGGAGGTGGCCTTCCCGGACCAGGACAGTCAGCCAGGTGTCCACTTCGGCGGGGGTGGCGGGGGTGGTGCGCATGATGGTGCTCTCCAGTCGGTCGGAGGGATTCGGAAGGTTGGGCTGCGGGGGGCGGGTGACCGGCCAAGTTGTCCGGCCCGGTCACCCGCTCCGGTGGTGCGGGGTCAGTCGCGGGAGGTGGCGGCCGGTTCGTCGCGCTGCTCGCGGAGCTGGGCCATCAGCGCGGTCAGCGTGTCGCTGGACAGCGGGATCCGGTGACCCCGGATGGCCTGCGCGACGACCTGCCGGGTCAGCTTGTCCTGCGCTTTGACCGCTGACCGGGCGATCTCCAGCAGTTCCTCGGTGTCCGGGTCAGGGCGCCGGTCACCGGCTCTGCGGGGCTCGCGTTCACTGACCGGCATGGGAGTGACCGGCCCGTCAGTGACCGACGGGTGGCTGACCGGGCGGGCGGTGACCGGCGCGGTGGCGGCCGGTCGGTCACCGACCGCCGGGCCGCTGTCCGGCCGACCGCCCAGGTCAGCAGCCTGATTCCCCCGAGCATCAGTACCCTGGTGACCGGTGACCGGGCGGCCGTCGTCCGCCAGGTCACCTGCCCCGGCCAGTGACCGGGCGGGCGCGGTAGGCGATTCCCCGGTCACCCGGGACGGGTCCGTCGGAGCGCTGACCGAGCGACCAGCATCGCTCTGACCGGCGCGCGATGACTGCTGACCGGCCCGGTCAGCCGCAGTGACCGCGCTGTCGTCCGAGCGGTTTACGGTCACCCGGGACGGGTCGGTCGGCGCGCTGACCGGGCGACCGGCATCGGCCTGAACGGGACGCGGTGACCGCTGACCGACGAGGTCGGCCCGGTCGGTTCGGTCGGTGTGGCTGTCCGGGCCTCGGGCAATGAGGATGTACAGGTGGACCGCTCCGGCCAGCGCCAGCGGGGCAACCGTGGACAGGTACTCGACCACGGTGTCGCCGAGCTGCAGCCCGCCGGCGTCGCTGTCCCGGTTGAGACGGACGGCGTGCAGGGCGTTGGCCCAGACGCTGACCCCGGTCGCGGTGCCGACCAGCGTCCACACGTACAGGCGGGCGCGCAGGGGGGCAGTGCGCAGGACGAGTAGGGCGCGGATGCCGTAGGCGATGAAGCCGTCGACGACCAGGGGGAAGAGCCAGCACAGGGCGGGGCGGATGTGGATGGCGATGGCCATCTGCATCAGGGCGCTGGCGGACAAGGCGCATCCGGCTCCGCCGAGGACGATGACGGCCAGGCGGTCCCAGCCGGTGACGAGCACCGTTGCCGGCGCGGGGCCGGGGTTCACGCCGCCGTCCCGAAGTCGTCCTGGTCTAGGGCATTCTCGCCCGGCCCAGGTATCGGGTCGGTGGGCGTGGTGGTTTCCAGGTCGCGGTGGCGAAGGGCTCGGCGGGTCTCGCGGTGGCGCTTCAGCGCGGTCTCCTCGTCGATCTTCAGGATCCAGGCCAAGCGGCGGGCGGGCAGGCCGTGGCGGTAGGCGGCGTGGATGACGGCCTGCCGTTCGGCGGCGGTGAGGTGGATGTCGCGTCCGGCGACGGCAGCGTTGACGCGGGAGTAGTCCAGGCGGTGCGGGAGCCGGGTGTGCATCGGGGCGCGTTCCTGTTCGGTCAGCCCGCCCCTAATGCCGTGGGTGTCGGCGTTCTCCAGGGCGGCGTCCAGGCAGGTCTGGCGGACGGGGCACTGGTTGCACAGGGCCTTGGCGGCGCGGATCTTGTCCATCTCCTCGGGGTCGGGGAAGAAGATCTCGGGTTCGACCGGGTGGTAGTCGGTGGGCTGGCAGAGGGCCTGGTTCTGCCAGGTCTGGTCCCCCAGCGAGCGGTGGTGGGCCGGGGTGGTGGTTTTGGTGCTGGGCATGCGCGGTGTGCTCCGATCGCTCTCCGCGCGCGGTGGGCGTCGGCGGAGATGCCTGGTCGGGAAAGTCGTGGGCGGCGCGCTGGGGGCGGGCCCAGCAGCAGCCGTCTGACCGGAGGTCGGGCGGCGCGGACGCGTCTGCGGTCGACTAGGTCGAAGGCGACCCTCGTGGTCATCTGCGTGAGCCTGCTGGCGACGCGGTCGCCGACGTGGGCACGCAGGTCGCCGATCGCGAGGTTGGTGGTGATCAGGGTCGGCAGCATGTGGTTGTACCGGCGGTTGACCAGCCGGTAGGTGACCTCCTCGGTCCACTCGCTGGCTTTGGCCGCGCCGAGATCGTCCAGGATCAGCAGCGGCACCCGGGCCACGGCCGCCAGCTCCCGCTCGGTGTCCGCCCCGGCCCTAGGACGCAGCTCGGCGTATAGGTCGGCCGCCGTCGTCGCCCGCCACCGCACCCCGACACCGGCCTCGACCAGCGCGCGTACCGCGCCGTACGCCTGGTGCGTCTTGCCCGCGCCGACAACTCCGGCCATCAGCAGCGACGGCCCCGTCGCTACCTGCCGCCGCGCGCCGAGGCCCGGGGCGACCGCCTGTGCGGCGACCTCCCGGCACCAGGCCAGGACCTGCGGGTGGTCGGCCACCGCGTCCCCGTAACGCGGCAGCATCGAGGCCCGCAGGGCGTCCAGCGGCGAGTACGGCTTCGGCTCGTCCGCCGTGCTGACGGCCGTGGCCGGGTCGATGTTCCGGGCGGCCAGGATCCGGGCCACGCGGTCCAGGGTTCCTGCTCCACCGAGGGTCTGCGGTTCGCGGGTTCGGTTGCGCATCACAGCTCCTCGGCGTAGGCGGTGGCAGCGTCGACCGGATTGGTCCAGGCGGTGTGAGCGGGCACGTTAGGCCGGAATCCCGGACGGGCCAAACCGGCGGCGGGCGGGTTCATCGCGTCGTTGACCAGCGACGGCAGCCGCGAGGGGTGGCCCTGGATCTCGCCATAGCGCCGCAGACCGGCCCGCACGTGCTCCGGGTCGATGCCCTCTGCCAGGAGCTTTTTGATCACCCGGCCCAGGTGACCGATCACGTCTTCCGGCGGGCGCTGGCCGCACGAGGCGACGTACTCCCCGACGAGCTGGTTCGCCGAGACGCTGCCCGCGTCGGGCGCATCGCGCCCCGTAGGGAAAGAAGATCCAGGATCCAAGATCCTAGGTCCGGACCCCGAGGGTTCCCCGACCTTTTGGGGAGCCTTCGGGGAGGGTTCGGCGAATCCGGCCTGACCTGCGGTTTTGTCAGCAGCCTCGCGGTGAGTGCTGTCGGCGGTGTCGGCGACTTCCTGTGCGGGCGCGGGAGCGTTCTGGGCGGGGGCGGGAGGAGTCGGCGTGGGCTGATCGGGCAATTCGGGGGTTCCCGGAGGGTTCGGGGAATCTTCCGGGAGGTCTCCGGGAGCCTTCGGAGAGTCCTCGGCGCGCTCGGTGCAGGGGCCCTTGCAGACCCCACACCGCTGCGGCTCGCACTTCGGGCACGCAGGGAGCCGGGACTGAGAGGGGGTGTCGATCTTCTGGTGCTTGAACCAGGTCGGGTAATGGAAGTACCGCTTGCCGTCGCAGCCGGTGTACCGGCAGATCGCCCCGGCGTTTTCGAGCTGGGTGAGGTCGTCCTCGACCTGGACGGCGCCGTGCTCGGCGCGCAGCGGCCAGATGATGCCGAAGATGATCGCCGCGTTGTCCCTGTGCCTGCCCCAGTCGTCGGCCATGTTGGTCATCGCCAGGAAGGTCACCATGGCGGGGATACTGACCTCGGCGAGCGTCTCGGACGTCCAGGTCTCGGGCTTGATGGCGCGGATTCGCGGCACGTCAGCGGCCCCGCACGGCAGCGACCAGGTCGCTGCGGGTGAGAGTGGCGGTGGCCAGGTCGAAGGTGTGGGGCTGGGCCCAGTCGGTCTCCGGCCACACCCTCATGATCCAGCGGGCTGCGACCTTCGCTGTCGTCCGGCTCAGCTCCATCGGCGTTCCGGTCGCGTCCTTGGCGATGGCGTGCGGGTGGGGCCAGGTCTCCAGCGGCGCGATAAGGCTGACGCGCAGGGTCGCCGCGCCGGGGATCATGTCGGCGAGCTGGGCGGCCAGGCGCTGCGCCCGGCTGGTGTCTGGGCAGGCTTCGCTTTCGCCGTCGGCGGTGTGCATGCAATACTCCCGTGTTTGTAGGAGCGCGGTACGGCGGTTCTCGTGCAAAAGCCCCGCCGCCCGCGTGATGTGAATCGGCGCCCTCGGGTGCCGGCCCGGCGTCTGGGAGTTGGTAGCTCCCGGACGTCGGTCTCATGTCGTCTGGAAATCGCCCTCTGTCGCCTCCCGTTGAGCCCTTGGCGGGCATTCCTCCGCTGCGACGATCAACGTATGCGCGGGCGGCGGCAACAGTCCACCGCGTATGGGCCGTTACTGCCCATGGACGCCAAAACGACATACTGCACTGGCCCTTCGGGAAAGCCGATGGCTCGGCTTCTACGCTCGAATCGCTCCCGGGTCACGGGAGGTTCTATGGCGGATATGGCGGGATGACCGCCGGGCGCCACCGCCACCTCGCCGGACCGGGGGATCCCCCTTCTGGCCTCGGTCTTCACCGGTTCCCGTGACGTGATCTTCGACCTCCAGGCAGATACTGTCAATCTCGTATGATTCAGGTCTCTGACCTGCATGTTTGATCATTACGGGCGAATAGAAACTCATGCCTACTTTATCCGTTTTGGATAGATTGAGTTTCCGGTGCCAGCGCCCTGACCTGGTGCTATTCCCCACAGGTCGTCATCACGGCCGCCCCGAGGTGAACGGATCCCGTGACCGCTTCGAGCGTGGCCACTTCTGACGCGCCGGGACGTGTCCGACTACGGCCAATAACCGCGTCTGCGTCGTACCGGCGGTAATCAGATCCAGGCGACTCAGGCTCTGCGGGCGGAGTGACCAGGACCACTTTTCACCGGGAGGTATAGACCTATGTCCATTTTCATCTCATGATGAATTGGCCGCTCCTGGTCGGCGTTCGATGGCCGACCGCGGTGAACGCCGAAGGAGCGAAAGAAGATGGCAATGCGACGCCGTACAGAGGTCAATTATGCGACCGTTCCGGCATGCCGTGTCCCAGAGGGCTCGATGACTCTGAGCCCGGATCACGAAATGGGAGAGGGAAACTCTCATGCGCACGACGGTGGTTGGGGCAGCCCAGGAAGCAGTACACCCGGTGCAACGATCACGGAGGCCGCCGCCGATCTCGCCGCTCTTCTGGGCCGCTGCAGAACCGTACTGCAGCGCATCCATGTCGAGACGGCGTCAGCCGTGTGGGGGCTGGACTGGGCCGAGGGCGAGGCGGACCCGTACGCGGATCTCGACCAAGGGGTCGATCTCGTCGTGGGGGAGCGCAACGTCACACGGCACTGCGAACGGCTGCGCGACATGTCGGGCCGTCGTCTCAACACCATGCGGTCGGGGCCGGTGCCCGAGATGTGGTCGGCCAGTTCCGAGGCGGCCACCGCAGACCGCCGCCTCCTCGACCGGGGCGTTGTGATCCGGGAGATCTACTGCGACCGGTCCGGCCTCACCGCGCAACAGCACCTCGTCCTGCTGGGTCGGCAAGCGATGGGCATAAACGCCCGTCTCCTTCCGACCGTGCCGACGGACCTCATGATCATGGACCGTGCCGTCGCCGTGCTCCCGGTCGACCCCGACCGCCCCGGCTGGCCGCTGGCTGTCGTGCGGAACCGGCGGTGGGTGAGCGCGGCACAGCAGATCGCCGACGCCTGCTGGGACCACGCCGTCGACCAGCCCGGAACCCCACATCCGCGCGCCATCGCGCACGCTCCTGGCCGCGCGGGGGTGTAGTAGAGCGATGTCGGCAACCAGGGCAACAGCGTTCGTCACACGTTGGCCGCTCGCGAGCGTTTCCCACGCTCCACTCAGCCCGGCGACGGCGGAAGACGCCGCTATGTGCCTCTACCAACTCCTGCTGCGGCGGGGCAGCGCACCGCCGGATGACATCACCGAGGAGTCCGGCCTCGCTCCGGATGCGGCCGACCTCGGGTGGGCGCATCTGGCCAGTCTCGGCCTTGTCCGCGAAACCCCCGCAGGCGATGAAGTCGCCACGGTCAATCCGGAAACAGCCCTCGCCGACGTCCTCGCCCGGCAGCGCGGCCTCCTCGCCACTCACACCGCCGAGGTCGAGCAGCTCAACCGTGCCGCAGGCGACCTCGCGGGCAAATACCGCTGTGCCGTCGCCGACTCGTCGGCCACGGCACGGGTCGAGATCGTCCGGGGCAGCCCAGCCCACCGCGCCCACCTGATCGCCGACATGAACCACCACACCCGGCACCAGAGCGACTCCATGCACCCCGGCCCGCTACCAACGGCGGAAGTGCTGGCCGAAGACATAAAGCTCCTGCGCCGGGGCGTGCGCGTCCGCGCCATCTACGGCCACGTCGCGGCCCAAGCGCCACACACACGCAGATACCTCACGGACCTCGCAGCGGCCGGGGCCGAGGTCCGGCTCATCCCGCACGTCCCCTTCGACATGCTGGTCGCCGACACCGACCTCGCCTACCTGCTCATTACTCCGCCGTCCGGGAACGACCGCGGCATGGCCGAGGTCCGTGGCGAACTGCTCCTCGCGATCTGTCAGGCGCTCTACGAATTCTGCTGGCTCCAGGCCAGCCCCTATCGACCCGACGAAGAGCCCCCTGGCGAAGGCGACGGCCAGCTCACCGCCACCCAACTGACAGTCCTGCGCCTGATGTGCGACGGGCTCACCGACGCGCAGATCTGCCAGCGTATGGGTATCTCCACCCGCACTCTCCGGCGCTATCTCACCCAGATCATGGATCACCTCGGGGTCGCCAGCCGCGTCCACGCCGGAGTCCGCGCCGCCCGACGCGGACTTCTGGACAGCACCTGATGTCCCCTCCATGGGCAGTGCCGACCAGGCGATGACCACGGGCGGCGTCCGGCTCCGCTGAACTGACGCTCCGCGCACCTGCCCCGACAGTCGCCCAGAGACCGTCACGCCTCCCGGCGAAGCAGCCCACCCGTCCGCAGCGCGTCGATCTCGGTGACCGATGCGACGCGGCCGTGGTGATCGGACAACCAGACGTCGGTTGTTTGCGGGACCGACTGGCCGTGACCGTTGACGACCACCGTGACGCGGCGCCCCCTCAGGATGCCGTGCCCCGCGTCCAACCCGTGCCATTGCGCTGCCGCTACATGAAGCCGCATCGGTGCGCCGGGCCATGGGCTCTCGGACAACATCACGGCCCCGCCACGGCGCACACGGGCGGCAAGTCGCCGAGCGAGCGCGTCGGGCACCCTTCCGACCGCGCCCAGCAGGATGACGCCCGTGCAATCCGTGAGCAGCGACACCACCTGGGGCCACGCATCGCCGGGGACGTCGATTTGGAGGCCGGTGTCGGGGTCCAGACCAAGATCCTTAGCGGCCAGGACGCCGAGATCCGGCATGGCCACAGCCGCCCAGACGGCTGCGGCGGCACCGGCGACGGCCAGCAGCAACTGCCTGTCTTCTACATGGGCCACGGTGCCAACGGGCAGACCGTCCGGCAGGACGCCTCAGTGCCCCCGGGGCACTGAGAGGCGGCGCGCCGCCACCGCCGAACTGGGCAGGGCCCTGATCGCTCCCTGTCCGGCAGCCCTCATGGGCGAGTATCCACTCGAGCACTATATTAGAACAAGTGATCGAATATGACGGCCCGCCGGAACCCGACCGCCTTGACAAGCTCCGGGCCGTCGAGGAGTGGCTCATGTACCGGCTCGACCGCACCCGGACCGCAATCTACGAAGAGGAGCGGAAGAAGCAGCAGGCTGTACGGGCGGCCGAGGCGGCAAAGCAGCGTGCGCGCATGCTCGAGGGCTGGACGGTCGAGCGCCGCTGGAACCGGACGGTTGTGCACTATGGCGAGTGCTGGACCCGCGACGACGCCAAGAGCCATCCGCTCGGACCCGCGCAAGCCCGAGCCATGGTGGACGCAGGCGACGCAGGGGCGTGCACTGTCTGCGAGGCATCGCGAAGGCTCGACGCACCGGCCTAAGGCCCAGCGCTCGACGGCGTGATGCTCAGCCGAGGTCGCCTGCCGCAAGGTCGGGCCTCAGCCGGTGCCAGGACGGCTGACGCAACAGACCCCCACGGGTACGGGTGGCGTAGCGGATCTCCGCAACCAGCCGGGGAAGCACCCATCGAGCGCCCGGCACACGCGGTACCGGCGTAAACGGCGAATCCGGCCACGCGGCAACCTGCAGCAACTCGGCGAGTTGCCACCGCTCCTGGTCGCTCCAGCCGGTGCCCACGCTCCCGACGTAGTGGAGGGCACCGTCGCGCGCTTCGCCCATGAGGACCGCGCCGGGCAGCCCCGCCAGCCGTCCGGCCCCCGGCACCCAGCCGCCGACGACGATGTCCGCTGTACGGATGTTTCGGATCTTGATCCAGTCGCGGGAACGGACACCCGGCTGGTACGGCGATGTGATCCGCTTAGCGACGATCCCCTCCTGGCCCGCGGCGCGGGTCGCATCCAGCGCCTCGGCGGCATGCCCGATGACGGCAGTCGGCACCGACCACGACGGGGCGGCCAGGCCGAGCGACAGCAGCGCTTCGCGGCGCTCGGCCCAGGGCCGGGCCATGAGGTTCCGCCCGCGGAGCAACATGACGTCGAAGAGCACGATGTGCACGGGCACACGGGCGGCAAGCCGCGCGGTGCGGGCCGGCTTCTGCCCCAGCCCCATACGGGACTGGAGCCGCTGGAAGTCGGGGCTGCCCTCGGCGTCGAGGGCGACGATCTCGCCGTCGAGCAGAGCGGGAGTCCCGTCGACCGCAGCGACCAGACCGAGTAGCTCCGGGTACGCCGCAGTGATCTCCGCGCCGCTCCTGGACCTGACTGCAATCGTCCCGTCACCCGGCAGATGGACGACAGCGCGCTGGCCGTCCTGCTTCGTCTCGACGGACCACCAGCGATCACCTCCCGGTAGTGGGAGTCGGCCGGGTGTCGCCAGCATCGGGCCCGCGAAGGGGAGTTGCACCATGACCGAATGCTTCGCCCGTAGAGGGCTCCGGCAGTCCCGAAACGCCGAAATGGCGTACCAATGGCCCAGCTCTCGGCATGCGCGCGCGAGGCGCAATCAGTCAGACTTCAGCGGAAGATCGACAACCATCAGCGCGTACAGCGGAGAATCAGCGAAGGGCCCTCGTATCCGACTACGCAGGCGCTATGTCTGCACTCCTGTCATGTCTCATTCGATGACCGCGGCACATGGCCCCCTCCGTTGGCCGCTCACGCCCCTGCGGCAGGCAGTCGCGCCGGGGGGTAGCGTCCCGGCTCATGTTGTTGATCTCCTTCTCCGGTGAGGGCTGGGTGCAGTGGGGGCTGGAGTATGAGCCGCTGATCCCTGAGCGCATGCCGGTCCTTATCGATGAGGATCTGCGGTTCGAGGATGAGCGCGGTCCACGGGCGACCGTCGTCGCGAACGCCTGGCTGCGCGAGCTGCCGATCAACAGGGTGCCATCGTGGCGGTCTTGGTGGGCATACGCACGGGCGGTCGCACCGTGGCTGGAGTTCTTGGAACGGCACGCCGTCGACCCGTTCGGTGACCGCGATGAGCTTCGGGCCGCGCTTGGAGGATCTGCCGAGTTCCGGCTGGCAGGCCCGCTCGGGAAGCGGTGGGGTACGGAGACGTGGAATCAGCAGGTGAACGCGCTGTCCCGGTTCTACGGCTGGTGCGTCAACAACAAGCGCTGCCAGGACGTCCCGTTCACGTACTCCTTCGCCCGGCGCTACATCGAGGACGGTGGGGTGCACGAGGTGCGCCGGAACAACGCGACGGTGCGCCAGTCGTCGCGGCACGTGACGATGAAGTACCTCGAAGACGACTTCGCGCAGCTCTTCGTAGCCGGACCTGGAACGCTGGATGGCCGAGCCCACGATCAGCTACCGCGACGAGACCGGCCACTTCATCCGCTGGTCGGTCCAGCACCGACATGCCCGCGACCTGACCTATGGCACCGTCCGCGGGAAAGGCCCGCTCAGCACCATCGACAGCGATAAACGCTGGGCCGACGCCCAGCGTTTCCTCAACGACAACACCCTGCCGACCCCGGACCGCGTCGCGGGACTGCTGCTGATCCTCTACGCACAGAAGATCTCCACCATCAGCCAACTCACCGTCGACGAAGTGAACATCGTCGGCGACACCGTCGCGATCACGTTCGGCACGTCGCCGGTCGTCCTCCCCTCACCGCTGGCCAATCTCGTCCGTGAGCTTGTCGCGACCCGCCGCGGCAAGGCCAAGATCGGCACTCCGGACGACGTTCCTTGGCTGTTCCCGGGAGGACACCCTGGGCTCCCCCCCTCACCGACAGTCAGATCGGCAAACGCCTGCACCGAATCGGGATCCGGCCCAAGCAGGACCGTTCCACCGCGCTGTTCACTCTCGCGACCGAAGTCCCCGCCGCGATCCTCGCCCGGATGCTCGGGGTCCACATCAAGGTCGCCGTCCAGTGGCAGCAGGCATCAGCCGGGGACTGGGCCGCCTACGCCGCAGACGTCAGCCTCCGATCAAGCACCGCACCAGCGCCCAGCGCCCCAACAGCGCCTCGATAGCAAGGAAGCAGTATGAACAGCGAAACCACCTGGGTGACCTCGGCCGGTGGACCCTTGATCCTCATTCCCCAGTCCGTCTGCCACCACTGGGGCGGCGCCCCGCGCACCTACCCCGACGACGAAGGCGACTACGGACGCGCCTGGGAGGTCGACGGCTACGTGGGACTCATCGACGTCGGAGGCGCACAAGCGCTCGTCCTGGGCGACATGCCAGCCCGCACCACGTTCCTTCCCCAGCACAACGTCCTGGTCAGAGAGGTCGCCGACGACGAAGGCGACGCGGACCTCCCCGCCCTCGTCGCCGGCCTCCTGCCACACGTGGAATGGGAAACGGGCCCCACCTGGACCATCAATGAGCCAGTCGTCCTCTTCGACTCCGTTTACGAATCCACTGAAATCGCCACGGAGGAACACCTGCGCATCGACCTCCCAACGGGCGAGTACGTGATCAAGGCGGGATACATCGAAGTCCCCAGTGAGTACCTCATCCTCGTGCGCCTCCTCCGCGACCAGCTGCCACCCTCAGCTGATCGACCTGAGCAGCCCGCCGCATCCAACGCTCGGGGTGACCTCCAGTGCTGACCTACGAAGACCTGACCGCATGGGCCGGAGCCGAAAACGTCACCCGGGCCGACCCCGCCGACGTGGCCAGCTGGCGCATCCCCGAGCACCAGAAGGCACTGCTCGTGAACATCGGCGTTCCCATCGTCGATCAACTGATCGAGTACGTCACGTTCCAGACAGATCCGGCCCCCGCCCTTCAGACCGCATCGGGCAGCGTCCTCTACCAGCTCTCCCGGAACCATCACGGCGACCTCGTGCCAGGTCTGCAATGGGCCTTCGGTGTCGAGCCGGACACCGGAAAGGTCTACTACGTCCTGCCCGATGGGGAAGCCTGGTTCGCCAACTCCTCCATCGACCTCTGGTTGCGGACACTGCATCACTACGGCCGACACGTGAGCCAGTCCCCGATCCTCAACGACCCGGACGAACACGAGGACGAAGCCCTGGCAGAACTTCGCGAGCTTGCGGAAGAACTCAAGGGGATCGACCCACCCGCCTTCGAGGGCTATGTCGGCTTCATCTGGGCCGAGCTCCTCGAACGCTGGCTCTGGTGAAGGGCAGCGTTGCGGATGATCCAGAACCACGGTGGGTGTCGCCGCTCCGCCTGGCGTCGGCCCCACGCTGAACGCCGTTCAACACGCACTCACGGGGAAGCATTCGGACAGTTCCGATACCCGACTGCACCGTTAGGAACCAGCGACTCCGGATTCCGCGCCGAGGCTGTGCCCCTGCCGGGACGGCAGGGACAGGAAAGGATGGAGCGGCAGGAGCGAACCCTAGTGCTGCTCCACGTAAGTTCGTGGAGGGGCGTTGGAACTGATCAGGCGGCCTTGAGCGGGGTGCCGTCGTAGGTCCACTTGTACGGCTTCGCGGTTTCGTTGCGGCCGATAACGTAGGTCTCCAGTTTGTCGATGAGGTCGTCGCGGCTGGAGAAGTCGCCGTGGCGCAGGACTCGGCGGGTCATAGCAGAGAAGTACAGCTCGATCTGGTTCAGCCAGGAGGCGTGCGGCGGGGTCCAGTGCACGGTCCAGCGGGGGGTGCGCAGTCAGCAACTTCTTGGTGTGCTTGGCGGTGTGGGAGGAGCCGTTGTCCAGGACGACGTGGATGTCCTGGCCTGGGGAGATGGCTGCGTCGAGTTGATCGAGGAATGCGGTGAAGGTCACCGCGTCGTTGCGGGCGATGACCTCGCCGATGCGCACGTCCAGGGCAGCGACCAGGGATGCGGTGCCGTGGCGGCGGTACTCGAACTCCTCGCGGGCGGGCTCGCCGGGCCGGGCGGGGCGGCCGGGGTGGCGGCGTGAGCGGGCGGCGATCACGGTCTTCTCGTCGATGGACAGGACCACGGAGCCCTGGGGGCGGGTTGCGGTAAAGGTCGCACACGTCCGCGACGCGGTCCCAGAAGTCGGGGTGTCGCGGCGGGTGAGCCAGCCGCGGACCAGGTGCTGCTTGAGGTCCAAGTCCGCAAGGATCTCGCCGACTTGGGGGGCCGAGATGGCGGCGAAGACGGTGCCGGCGACCTGGGCGGCGATCGTGCGGTGCGACCAGGTCCGGGTGCGGGGGTGCGCTGGTGGCCGCCGCCACGATCGCCACCCGGACATCGGGGCCGTAGGTCTTGGGACGTCCCGCCCACTTGACGTCACCAACCGCCGAGGCTGGACCTCGTAGCAATTGGGAGGTCCAGCCTCGCTCAGTCGTTCAGCGGTCCACAACGTCGAAGTCAGCGTTGCCGGAGCGGACCATCGCAATGAACGCTGACCAGGCCGCACGTGAAACCACCAGGGCCGTCCCGCGTTTGTCCTTGGAGTCTCGGATGCCGACCTGGCTGGTCAGATGGGCTATCTCGACGCAGGACCCACCGGTGTCGTTGCTGTAGGAGGACTTGAACCATGCGGACTCGGCCACGTCGGGGGTCGTGATGTTGACGTTGATGACTACGTCCATTCTCTTACTAGTCCTTGTAGGAATCCCGCGGTACGAGCTGGTGGTAGAGCGCTGTCGCGCATCGCGTCGAAGCGGCGGACGTTCCTCTGCACTTCCCGCGACTCGTCGGTGACGCTGATGGTGTTGGGCATGTCGACCTGCACGACGAGGTCGAGCGATTCGGAGAAGTCGAGGATCGTGAAGTTGCTCTCCGAGCGGTAGGTCACGATGTCGTGGGTGAGGATCTGGATGGTCACGTTCTCCAGTCCTCCCAGTTCCACGATCTCAGCGAACTGCTCACGCATCACCTCCGGGCCTCCCACCGTGCGGCGCACCGCCGCCTCGTCCATGATGACGCGCAGCTCCAGCGGGTCTTGCGTCCGGGTGATCAGTTCCTTCCGCTCCATGCGGAGCCTGACGTTCATGTCGATGTACTCGGTGGTGGTCTCGTCGACAGGCTTGGCGATTAGATAGAGCGAGCGGGCGTACGCCTCGGTCTGGAGCAGGCCGAACACGAAGTTGGGCTGGAAGGCCCGCATTACGGCGGAGTCCTCCTCCAGGCCGCGGTACGTCGGCATCTTGGAGGGCATATACGCCCTGTACGGCGTCCACGGCTCCTTGCTCAGCGACTCCCGGTGAAGCTGAAGCAGCGTCTCGCGATCAGTCCTGTCCATGTCCAGGTCGTAGTGGTCAATCAAAGACTCAAGATCGCCGACCCTCGGCAGGTCGTTCTCCCCCAGCTCGACCCGCGCCAACTTGGTGTGTGAGAAACCGAGTTCCCTCGCGACCTCCTGAAGTGTCAGCCCCTTCTTCTCTCGGAGCTTCCGCAGTTCCTTGCCGAGTTCCCTGCGCCTGAACGTCGCTCCGCGCTTCGCTGCCACCGTTTCATCCTTCCCAACGTGTTGGTGCCCGGCGTGTGCTGTGCCCATGCCCGGAGTGGTCCCTGCCCGGCATCGGCGGAGGACGTGTCCCCGAGTGTTCCACCCTCTGTCACCCCCTGAGTAAGCCCCTGTTGAGGATTGCGCATTTGCCAGTTTTCGCGCACTCGCGTTTGTGCTTGCACAGTAACTCTCACATGCAGCACGGTGGTTGAGCAGGCGAAGCCACTGCTTCCTCGTATCGGGAACAGCGGGCATAGGCCGTCCCCGGCAAACCAGCGCAGTTCGACCTCCCGCTTCCTGTGCCGCCACTCAGGCGGCGGTGCGGGCGCTTACTGCAATGAACCATGAGCACGCAGGCCCCTGAGGTGCGGAGGAACAGCCGATGTCTCTCACAGTTCGGAGGAATGTCCCCGTCACGCGCCGCTGCCGTTCGAGCCGCGCACCGGCGCCAAGTGTGATCGACGCGGTCGTGGTGAGCGTCCGTCTCGGCGGTCGCGCGGGTACCGATGAGGACTGGCAGAGGCCCGGCCAACTCCGTAGAACCGCCAGTGCGAAGCTGTGTTCCTGGGGGCTCCACGAGCTGGTCGACCCTGTGTCTCTCATCGTGAGCGAGTTGGTGACCAACGCCCTTCAACACGGCGACGGCTCGTTCCTCGACTTCCGAATGGCCCTCACGACGACCGGCGCTCTCCGGATCGAGGTTGGCTCCGCCTCGCACGGCCGGCCACGCTTACGTCAAGCGGATCCCGACGCCGAGAGCGGGCGCGGCCTCCTCATTGTTGAATCTCTTACGGACGCCTGGGGAATCGCGGACGACGGATCGTCGACCTGGTGCACGATCTCGTCGGTAGGCGGTGGGCGTGCATGACCAGCGTCAACTGGCTGCCGCAGCGCCTCTATCGGCCTGAACGCACACTTGGTTGCGACGAGTCGCCTGTGCCAGGTGGGCAATCATGCGGCCATTTCGTTCCGGAGACGGCCGAGTTCATGGTCTGCGGCACCCGCAAGATCGGGCAACGCTGTCCCTGCTGTGCGGATGATGCGCTGAAGCTGGTGCGGAAGCCGTTGAGTCGCCGCTTCGCGGATTGCCGTTTCCAGTTCCTCCTCGGCGCCGCTCCGGTCATCGGCACGCAAGCGGACTACTGCCGTTGTGATCAGTGCGATCACGCGCCACTGGGGAGCCACGGTCGTTGTGGCGTCCGGCCCTCTTTCGGCCAGGGTGATAGCCACACCCGTGCGGCCTGTGGCGATGAGGCCACGAAGTCTTACCTCGTGCAGGGCGTAGGGATTGAACAGACTGGTGTGGTTCACACCCTCGGCCAGCAGCTTGTCTGCTTCTCGGATTGCGCGGTCGAACAGTATGGCGTCCCCCAGCGAGCCTGCGGCGCGGGCGAGGAGCGGCAACGCGGCAGCGCGCGAATCGAGATCCGGAGCCGATGCGGCGGCGCGGGCCAACCGGGCGACTGCGGCGCTGCTCAGGCCGGTCTTGCGCAGTTCGTTGCCGTGCATCCGCAGCGCGTAGGTGCGAAGATGTGGGTCGTTGAAGAGCGGCGTGATCTCCAAGCCCTTCGAGGTCCAGCGGGCGGCGGTGGCCAGCTTCTCTTCGGGGAGAAGGTTTCCCAACGCGACGCCGAGTCCGATCCTGGCGTGTGCGAGCAGGCGGAGGACGTCGCGTTCGGCATACCCTTCGGCTATCCGTGCCTCCAAACGAGCTACCAGTGGCCAGAGTTCAGCGACGGCTTCTGTGGCGCGGCCGGACTGGCGGGCGATCTCCGCCAACCGGACGGCGCTGGTGCCGAACTCGACCATTGTGTGGTGGTCGATGTCGGCCAGCGAGGTGACGCCCAGGATGTGGGGCGGCAGGCCGAGCCGCTCGCAGATCCTGCGCAGGGAGCTCACATCGGAAACGGTGCGTTTCCCGGTCTCCAGCAGGCTGATGTACGTCTTGTCGTAGCCGAGCAGTTCCCCGAGCTGGGTCTGGGTGGTTCCCTGGACGGTTCGGTGGAAGCGCAGGACGGCGCCTACATCGCGGGTGGCGAGGACGGCTTGTGCCTGCGGTGTCGCCCAGTGCCAGGCTCGGTGCCGGCTTGGGGGGAATCCCGGCTTCGTCTCGGCGTTCACGGGTGGTCACGTCCGTGCGAACGCGAGGATCGCCCGCTTGTAGCCGTGGGGCATCGTCAGCCCCGGCACCTGGTCGAGCGCGAACAGGTTTGCCTGTTTGTGCTCGTGGCTCACGACCGGCTCGTGGCCGGGGTTCACAACGGTGCAGCCGTAGGTGACGATCAGCACGCGTCGGCCTGGGATCGGCTCGTACACCCACACGCCGCCGTCGATGAGCGGACCGGCCTTGACCGTCCAGCCCGTCTCTTCGAGGACTTCGCGTTCCACTGCGGCTTCGGGGCTGTCGTCGGCCTGTTCTCCGGTGTCCTGGGCCCGGATCTCCAGCCGCCCGCCGGGCAGTTCCCATTCTTCTCGTTCGTTCTTCAGCAGCAGCACACGCCGCTGGCGGTCAAGGGCGACGGCTTTGACGGACACCGGCCACAGGGGCGGTACGTACGGCATGGCGGTCCTCATAAGGCGATCGGGCTTCGGACCGTAGCACGCAGTGACCGTCCTCCGACGGGCTGCTGGCCGATCCGCAGGTTGACAATCTGTCGCTTTACCCGGTCCCGGCTGTCTGCCGACAGTGGAAACACCGCCCGCCCGCCGAGGAGTTCACCGATGAGTCACGCCCTCGCCCGCCCTGCCGCCGGCCTGTTCGCTGCCCACTACCTCGCACCGCACGGCCCGCGGGCCGACGAAGCGGTCGCTGCGCAACTGCGCGCCACGGGTCTGGTGATGGTGGACGGCCTCGACTCCCGTCAGGCAGTGCTCGACTTTGCCGGTCGCCTGATGCACGTCCTGCCCCACCGGGACAGCGATCCCGACGGTCTGACCGTCATACGGGACACCGGCCGCGCGGCCGGGGCCGGATTCGCCGGGCTCGGCAGCGGCTCTCTGCTCCCCCACACCGAGGGGTCCGGTATCCCCGTCCCTCCGCGGCTGATGCTCATCGTGTGCGAACGTGCGGCGGAGGCGGGCGGCGAATGCGTGCTGGTCGACGGCCAGCAGGTGCACGCCGACCTCGCCGAACACCGTCCGGAGGCACTCGCCGCTCTTGCCGACGGTCAAGCGGCGTTCTTCGGCGGTGCCGACGGCCTCATCGCACCGGTCTTCCGCCAGGTCCGCAATGACCGCGCCACGGTACGGCTGCGGTTGGACGACCTCGCCCAATGGCACCCCCTGGCCCAACCATTCGTACCCGCCCTCGCGGACGTGCTCGACCGCCTCCGGCAGCCGGTCACGCTGGGCCCCGGCGAGGGCTACCTCATCGACAACCACCGCTGGTTGCACGCCCGCACCGCCTTTACCGGAGCCCGCCGCCACTACCGCGCCCTCGGCAACCCCCGCCTCGCGATGCCGCACGGCTTCATTACCGCAGCCCACGGCCCGGAAGACGTGAGCACCACCGTCGTTCCGAAACCCGGGACAGTCGCCCCCGCCCCTGGGCCGTCTGACGCCCGGCTCCCCCAATCGTCCCGAGCTGCGAATCCCGCTGTACTGTCCACCGCGCTTGGAGAGATCGATGAACTGGCTCGGTGACGAGGCGACCGCCGTCATGGCGGCCGTACTCCACGGTGCCTTCGGCATTGACGTGGCCGCAGTGGGCGAGATGACGCTGCCCCCTGAAGGCGCGGGGGTATCGGTCCGCTGGCGAATCGCCGACGACGACGACGAGTTCGACGTGGACTTCTACCGGTCGGGCCGCGATGTGCAGCGCGCCGAGCTCGCTGCCGACGTCAGTGAACACTGCCGCGCCCAGGGACTGCCGACAACGGCCTATCAGCCTGATCTCAGTCGGCGTTTGGTGTCACCGACTGAGACTGGCGGCTACACCGTCACCGCGCCGCCGCCCGGCACGCAGTTGCCAATGCCGATGACGGTATCGAGCGCGCGGGCAGCCGGGGCGATGCTCGGCCGTCTGCACCGCGTGCTCGCGGGTTATCCGATGCCGCAGCCTCAGTCTCAGCCGGAGCCCGGCTGCGGCGCGTGGCAGTCCGCGCCGCTGGACGAACTGGTCCAGGCCACCCAGACCGAACTGCTGAGGATCGTAGAGAGCGTGAACGTCGGCGACCGGCAGCGGCTGACGGACCTGGCCGAGCGCAGGGTGGCAACGATGCGAACGCACCTTGCACCGGCACGACGACGCGTGGCCGCCGCGCGCACGGTGCACGTCCTCCACGGCGATTACACCGCCGAGAACATCAGCTTCGGCGACGACGACGTCACCGGCATCACCGGATTCCGCGCCCCGGTGGGGCATCCCGCGCACGAGCTGGCCCTGGCCGCGTTCAATCCGCGTACCGCCGCCGACGCTGATGACTGGGACAGCATCGCGCTCGCGTCCGTGGAGGCGTACCGCGCGAACCAGCCGTACCTTCCGCCGCCCGAGATCGCCGCGTGCGCCGACATCGCCCTGCTCGCGCTGCTGACGCAGCCCCCGTGGCATCCGTTCGGGCCGGTACACGCCTGGGCATGCGCCGACGCGGCGATCAGCCGGATCACCTGCCGACTCCGTGATCTGCACACCGCGCTGGCCGAACTTGCCGCACCAGAGGGGAGGACCCCGTGAGCGCGCCCCTGCCCCTCGCCGAAGAACTCGCCGGGCTCGCCGCCCAGATCCTGCTGCACTGGACCGCCGACGAACAATGGGCCGAGGTCCGGACTGCGGCCCGGCACCATCTGGTCCAGTGGACGGCGATGACCGGTCTGCTCTTGATCGACCGCCTCGACCTGGAGGCCGACGCCGATCCGCTGCTGGACGAGGCCGCCCGCGCCATGGCGATGACGGCCGCCGCCGTGCAGCACCGCGGCCACGACCTGGCCCATCAGCTCGCCCTGGCACGGCCGGTCGGGGAGGCCGTGCACGCATTGATCGTCCAGGCCGACCTGATGCGCGCCATCACCAACCGCTCCGGGGCCCGGTTCGCGGCCCGCACCCCGGCGCACGCGTTGGACTACCACCGCAACTGCTTGGCCTACGACGTGTACACCGCGGCGTGGGGCGAGCCTCCAGCACGTTACTGGCTTCCCTCCGCCGTCGTCGTCGCCCGCCGAACGGAACTGGCACGCCGCTACAGCTCCATGGGCATCCGGCTCGGCGAAGGCCACCAGATTCTCTTCGACACCGCCGCCCTCCGCCCGGGTGGTGACAGGCCGCTATGACCGTTCCGATTCCCTACGTGGCGCTGCGCGAAGGCGAGCAGCCGGCCCTGGCTTCCCAGTTGCGGGTGCGCGCCGACGGCCACGGGCTGGCCTACCGCACCGAGCACCAGACCGACCGGTACCGCCACGGGGTGCTGTGGGCACGCTGTTCCGGGCCGATGAACGCGAAGCGGCTGACGGGCAAGCCGATCTTCGAAGAGATGCACCCCCGGCGCCAGCGGCGGGCGATGACGCAACTGCTCTGCCAGGTCTGTACGTCGCGAGCCTCCCGTACATCCAGCGGCGTGCTGTTCATGACGTTCCCGCCGGACCCACAGGACGATTCCGGCTGGCCGGAGAACATGCTCACTGACCAGCCGCCGGTCTGCCTGGCCCACGCGGACGACTCCCGAAGGCACTGCCGCCCGCTGGCGGCCGAGGGAGCCGTCGCGGTCCGGGCGACCCGTCCGGTGCCGTACGGGGTCAAGGGAAGCCTGTACTGGTACGGCGCCGCCGGGCCGGAACCCGCCGTGCTGCCGAAGCAGTACGCGTATACACCGCTACCGCTGTCCGAACATCGTCTGCTGCCGTGGTTTCTCGCCAGCCATCTCGTCATCAAGCTCCAAGGCGCGCGGATCGTCGACCTCGACGAGGAGATCCACACGGCCCGCCCCGCCGGTTCCCGTCTCCCGGTGCCGGCCTGTCCGGTCTCCGGCGGCCTGTGGACAGGAGTCGTCTCGTGACAGGGACAGCCCCGGCGGGGTACCGGCCCGCTCTGCATCCGGCCGGCGGCGACAACCAGTTGCGGCAGGCGGTCGACGACGTCCGGCTGGGCCGATGGCTGTCGATGCGGAACCTCCTGGCGAGCACCGGCAGCAACTGGGCTCTGCGCACTTCCCGTTCCCAGATCCTCGCTACGGCGGCCGTCCGCTCCAACGCCGTACGCGAATGGTTGCGGGAGGAGCCGGACAGCGCGGATGCGGTGATGATGCGGGCCCGGGTCGCCACCGCGATGGTGCTGCGCGCTCACCAAGCGGGTCACCCGGTCCGTGGCGAGGTCGAGCAGGCCCGTGCGGCGGCGTTCCATGCCGCACGGATCGCCCCGGGCGATCCGGTGCCGTGGGTGTGCCTGCTCGCGCAGGCGCAGACCGATCCGTGCCAGGAGATCCCCGAGCACCGCAGAACGCCGCCGGACTACCTCCTGGCACCGGGCCCGTGGGGCCTGCTCCACGAGGTCACCGCCCGGCATCCGTTGAACCGCGAAGCCCACCACCGGGTGCTGCAGTCCGTCCTCGCGTCCCGCTTCACGGGCGTCAGCGGAGCGGTGATCTACGCGGAGTGGCTGGCAAGCGTAGTGCCCGTACAGACACATTCCCCGCTTCTGGTGCTGCCGCTGTACGCGGTCGCCGAGCACTACCGCCAGCGCCGCGACGGCCGCAAGTACGACGTACAGCACCAAGGCCACTGGAGTACCGAGTCCGTTCGCGCCCACACCGTCCGCTGCCTGGCCTGGTTCGCGAACTGCGATCCTGCGCTCGCCTCGCCTCTGGACCTGAACTTCTTGGCGCACGCAGCCTGGGCCGACCGTGGTTTCCGGGAGACGGCTCCGGTCCTTGAGGCGATCGGCCCGAACATGACCTCCCGGCCATGGACGTACGTCACCGCGGTTCCCGGCGACCGGGATTACGCGGTGGCTGAGTTCGACAAAGCGCTCCGTCAGTGCCGGGCGGTCGCCGCGACCCCGCCGTCGGCAGCCCCGGCTCCGGCGTCCGCATCACCACGCACCTGAACAGCCAACCCCACTACCTCACCGCTCCCCGTTGCCTGGAGGCTTTCCCATGCCCCGAACTGTCCCGCCGCCGCAGCCCGCGGCCGTCGATGACGACATCACGCTGAAGCGGCTGGGCATCCAGCCCGTACTGAACCGGCGGATGACGCCCTTCGGGAACTTCGCGATCAGCTTCTCGGTGATCTCGATTCTGTCCGGATGCATGACGCTGTACGGGTTCGGCATGACCACCGGCGGTCCGGCGGTCATGCTGTGGGGCTGGGTCGCGGTCGGCGCGATGGTGATGCTCGTCGGCGCGGGCCTGGCCGAAGTCACCTCCGCCTACCCCACCTCGGGCGCGTTGTTCGACATGGCCAGCCGCCTCGGCGGCCCCCGCTGGGGATGGTTCACCGGCTGGCTGAACCTGTTAGGACTCCTGGGCGGGATCGCCGGAATCGACTACGGCGCCGCACTGTTCACCGGAGCCTTCGCCAACCTCCAGTGGGGCTTCACCCCCACCCCCGGCAAGACCATGCTGATCTACCTGGCCATCCTGCTCCTCCACGCCACCCTCAATCTGTTCGGTGTCCGGCTGGTCAGCGCGCTCAACTCCATATCGGTGTGGTGGCACCTGGGTGGCGTCGCCCTCATCGTCGGCGCCCTGATCATGGTCCCCGACGACCACCAGCCCACCCGCGCCGTCTTCACGTCCTTCGCCAACGGCACAGGCTGGAGCAGCCACTGGTACGTGGTCCTGCTCGGGCTGCTCCTCGCGCAGTACACCTTCTCCGGCTACGACGCCTCCGCGCACCTGTCGGAGGAGACCTCACACGCACAGACCAGCGCCCCGCGCGGCATCATCCGGGCGATCTTCTGGTCCTGGCTGGCCGGATTCGCCCTGTTGCTCGGCCTGACCTACGCCATCCAGGACTACACCGGCACCCTGGCCACCAGCACCGGTGTGCCGCCGGCCCAGATCTTCCTCGACGCCCTCGGCGCCACCGGGGCCAAGATCCTCCTGCTGGTGGTCATCGCCGCGCAGCTCTTCTGCGGAAACGCCGAAGTCGCCGCGTCCAGCAGGATGGTCTTCGCGTTCTCCCGCAACTCCGCCTTGCCCGGGTCCCAGCACTGGACCCGCGTCTCCGGTCGCACCGGCACCCCCACCCGCGCGGTCTGGCTGTCCGTAGCGGTCGCCGCCCTCCTGGCCGTGCCCGCCCTTTACTCCAGCGTGGCCTACGGAGCCGTCACCGCGATCAACGTGATCGGCATCACCCCCGCCTATGCCGTTCCCATCTATCTCCGTCACAAGTATGCCCACAACTTCCGCCCCGGCCCGTGGCATCTGGGCCGGTGGAGCCGACCGGTCGGCTGGACCGCCGTCGCCTGGGTCTGCTTCGTGACCGCGCTGTTCTGCCTGCCCCAGACCCGCCCCGCCCACGGCCTGGTCACCGTCGAGACCTTCAACTACGCCCCGGTCGCACTCGCTGTCGCTCTCATGCTGGCGACCGTCTGGTGGCTGGCCCGCGGACGCCACGGCTACCAGGCCCCGGCAGCCACCACCCATGAGACCAGTGCCGAAGCCGAGGAACTCGTATGACCACGCCCATGGCGAAGGCGACCACGGGTCTGCTCACTCTCAGCGAACTACGGGCGATAGCGGAAGCCCGTCCGGCGGAGATGGTGCTGCTGGCAATCCCGGACGTGCAGGGCCGCCTGCAGGGCAAACGGATCCCGGCCACGCACTTCGCGGCCCATGTCGCCGACGGCGAAACGGACTTCTGTGCGTACCTGCTGGCCACCGATACAGCGATGCGTCCGCTGGACGGCTACACCCACACCTCCTGGTCCAGCGGATACGGCGACATGCGCATCGTCCCCGACCTCGGCACCCTGCGGCGTCTGGGCTGGCCCGACGCCGGAACCCTCGTCATCGCCGACGCCCACGCCGAGGACGGCACCCCACTGGCGATTGCTCCGCGCACGATGCTGCAACGCGAACTCTCGCTTCTTGCAGGCGAGTTCGGGCTAACCGCGCAAGGCGGGCTGGAGGCGGAGTTCACGCTTTACCACGGCAACACGGCTGCCGCCCTCACACACGTGCGTCCCGCTTCTCCGAGCAACCTGGACTACCACCTCACCCAGCCCCATCCCGTGCGGGCGTTCTTGCAAGAACTCGAAGAAGCCCTCATCACTTCCGGTCTGCGACTCGAGGCCACGAAATCCGAAGCGGCGCCGGGCCAGGTCGAGGTCACCTTCCGCCACGGCGATCCACTCCAGGCGGCCGACCAGCAACTGATCCTCAAGCACGCCGCCCGCGAAATCGGCGAGGTCACCGGACTGACCCCCACCTTCATGGCCGCGCCCGAGACCGGCGTCGGCTCCGGGCTGCACGTCCACATCTCGCTGTGGGACGACGACATCCCGGCCATCGCCGCCAACGACGGGACGCTGCTCCCCACCGGATGCGAGGCGATCGGCGGCCTGGCCGAGGTCCTGCCGCAACTCATGCCGCTGATGCTGCCGACCGTCAACTCCTACAAACGTGTGCGCAATCACAGCTTCGCGCCCACCCACATGGCCTGGGGCTACGACAACCGCACCTGCGCCGTCCGCGTCACCGGCCACGGTGCCAAGGGCCGCCACCTGGAAATCCGCATCCCCGGCGCCGACGCAAACCCCTACCTCGCCCTCACAGCGGTCATCGCCGCCATCCGCCACGGCCTCCACCACAGCCTCAAACCACCCCTCCCTGTCACCGGCGACGCCTACCACGCCGACCATGTCACCCCACTCCCCCGCACTCTCACCGACGCCAAGTTCCTCTTCGCCTCCAGCACCACCGCCGTCGGCCTGCTCGGCGACGACGTCGTCACCCACTACAACACCGCCGCCCGCCATGAACTCGCCGCCCACCACACCGAAGTCACCGACATCGAACGGCAGCGGGGATTCCACCTCTGACCATCTGTCCGAATCTGACGTTCCGCAGACCCGGCGAGAGGTTCCGTGACCACGGCTGTCCTCGGCAGCCGCGACACGGCGTAAGTGCAGCCAACAATGACCCGCCTCGCCGACCGCGTCTGGCGGCCCGGCTCGCGCCGTCGCTGCCGGACCGGCACCTGGACCTATCCCTTTCCGACCAGAACGTCCATCACGAACAGGAACCGCACCGTTGAAATCCTCCACGATCACCGTGCCGCGTCGGTCCGAAATGCCCCTGATACCGCGGCGCCGCTACTCGGCCGGTCCCGTCGGCACCGTCAGGGTCGACACGCCCACCGGGAGGATCGCCGTACCGGTGATCACCATGACCGCTGAACCGGCCGCTGCCCGTCCGGGGGCACCGCGATGACCGTCACCGTGCACAACGAAGCTGGTGCCAGCGGTCGGCGCCTCGCCGACCGCATCGAATCGGTCGTTGCGACCGTACTCCCGCAGATCATGGGCTACACGAGCCTGCCGGAGCCCGACGGCGCCATCCGCCTCGTCACCCCCCCCGTACCTGGAAGCGGGAGGTGCAGCGCTACGTCACCCGCCAGTTCGAGGTCGGCTTCACCGACGCCCCGGCCACCAGCCAGGAGCGGTCGGAGGTGGAGGAACAGCTCCGGCGGCGGCGCACCACCTGGCGGTGGCGCTGGCCGCTGGTCAACGGAATGACGGTGACGGACTCCAGCGGCCAGCCGCAGACCCTGATCATCCCGCAGGCACTGGCCCACACGGGTCTGGCCGCCACCGCCACCGGCCTGGAGCGGTTCGTGATCCACGAGACGGTCCACCACGTCCAGCTCCACTACAGCGCGGCCCGGGTCCTGCCTCCGCCGCCTCGTGACACGCTCCGCCCGAGTGTGCGGTCGGAGCGCGTCGCCGGGCTCCTCACGCTCTTCGAGGGCCAGGCGGACTGGACCGAGCAGGAGATCACCTACACCTTGTACGGGCCGAAGGCGCTCAATCCCGCGACCCGCAGGGCCTCGGTGCACAGCTCGGTGCGCTGGCGGCTGTTCCATGCCCGGGAGGCCGCAGGTGCGCGGTGGGCACACCACCGCCGCGGGACGCCGCTCCCCCCGTCCGTGCCTCGCGACCACCAGCGCGCCCGCGCCGCCCGCGACCAGCCCGCCACCCTCACTGACGAGACCGCCGTCGGCTTCGTACGGCAGACCGTCGCCGCTCTCGGCACCGACCGGTGGAACGCGGTGTGGACCGACCCCGCGCTGCTCCCCACCGACGAGGAACTCGCCTCGCCCGGCAAGTGGATCGCCCGCATCCCCTAGCCCACAGCCGCAGGCGGGGTGCGCGAACCGGCCCCGCCAACGGCGCCCCGTATGCACCCCGCCCGCGCACAACACCACGAGGACAGCCCGTGCCGCACCCATTACCCCAGCGGACGACGCCAGGTGGTCACGTCCGCCCAGACGTGGCCACTCCGCCCCACCCACCGTCCGGGCCCGGCGGCGGTCAGCCAGCCGCCGGTACCGGCCGGTTGCACGCCGACCTTGCCGGTCTGCTGCTGGTCGCCTCATGGGCGCCGCTGACCACGGCGTCGGTCAGCTTCGCCACCCTGTGCGGACTCGACCACCCCGCCTGGGCCTGGGAGGCCGTCGTCAGCGGCCAAATCGTCGCCGCCGTCGCGGTGTTCTTGTGGCTGTCCTATCTCGTGATCGGCCGCACACCGTGGCAACCTGACCGCCGGATCCGGCGCGCGGCCCTGCGCACCGCGGCCGTGGCCACCGGCATGGCCGCCGTCGCGACCTCGGTCCCCCAGTCCGGGCGACTGCCCGCCGCCTCATCCGGCCTGGTGTGCTTCGCCGCCGCCGCCGGCTGGCTGACCGTAGAAGTCTGCCGACGCCACAGCATCACTCCCGCCGGTCTCGGCATCACCCTGGACAGGAACCGAAACGACGCCGGGCGCGCCGAGACCTTCGCGGTCCTCCGACGCACCGTCGACGCCTGCGCGGCCGGAAGCGTGACCACCACCGTCCTGACCGCCCTCGCGCAACAGACCGGCGGCACGCTCCCGGTGATGCACGGCAGCCAGCTCAACGCACTCGGCCTCGACGGACCCTGGCAGCTGGCAGCCGCCGTGGCCTCCAGCATCGCCCTCGAAGACGTGGTGCTGCTCGGCGCCGTCTGCGCCCTGATGTCCGCCGCCCGGCAGCCCGCCTGGCAGATCTACCTGCTCTCGACCGGCCTCGACATCGCGGTGCACGCCTACTTCGGACTGCCCGCACTCGGCATGGGCGTATACACGTGGTACCGCGTCCGCCTCTACCGGCAACATTCCCGGCTCACCCCGATGATCTTCGGCCACGCCGCCGTTGACCTGACCATCGGCCTGACCGAACCGGTCACATCTCTCACCCTCCTGATCCGGGCAGCGGTGTTCATCCTCGTCTACACCACCGGCCCGCGCCCAACACGCCCCCACTCACGCGCCGATGCCGGTACCGGCCCACCGGCATCAGGTTCCAGAGCCGACCCCTGATGACCGTCGAGCTGGTCCGGTCCTGCGGTCTTTCGGTGCACTTCGGCCCTTCATTCTCCAGCACGACTAGGACGTACCGCCCTTAGGAGCGAGCTCTGTGACTGCCATATCCCCGAACTATGAAGGGACGTCAGCCTCCATGGCTCGACCGCCCGAGGTACGGGCTGATCCAATAGGCCGATTGGATGCCCCATCCTCCGCTGATCGTCTCGCGCAAGCCGGGTTCGATGTCCGCACCGATCTCGGCCAACACTTCCTGCGTTCCAGGGATGCGGCACGTCGGCTCATGTATTGCGCCGAATTGCCAGTCGGTGGACACGTTCTGGAGGTCGGAGCGGGTTTGGGCACTCTATCCGCCATCGTGGCGGAGGCTGGCTGCCAGATCTGGGCGGTGGAGAAGGACCGGCGCCTCGGAACAATCCTTCAGGACGCGTTGCACCGGTTTGGTGCGCTGACCCGGGTGAGCATCGCGGATGTGCGCGAGGTGGACCTACATGCGGGCCTGGATTTCGGCACCGTGCTTCTGGCGATCATGCCCTTCGACTGGGAGTTATCAGCCGCACTCACCCAGCACGTCTTCGCCGCTACTCCAAAGGTCGAGCGCGGGCTCGTGGTCGTGCCAAGCCGGACGCTGGAGCAGTACCAGGCGGCCGGTGAAGGAGCCGGCGGGCTGCGGCTGCGAGAGGTCGACGGCATCTCGCGGTCCGAATTCTGGCCGAAGGCCTCCGAGGCGCTGCGCGTGGTGGCCATTGAGAGGCGTCGATGAGCACGCCGCTGATCGTCACGACCGACTTCCACTCCAGCGTGTCCGAGGGGCGGCCCCTTCTAGCCGCATTGCGCGATCTCCGGATTCGTGGTGCACGAATTGTGGACGCCGGTGATTTCTTTGGAGGCACCGCCTTCCACGAGTTCTCGCGAGGGAGGGTGGAGGAGCGGCTGCTCGCCGAGCTGTATGACGCCGTCGTACCTGGCAACCACGACTTCGCAGACTTGATGCAGCTCGAAGACCCGGTCCGTTTTCCACCGGTGGTGTGCGCGAACCTTCGGCCGCCCCTGGCTTTCAGAGGCTGTTGGGAACGCAGTCTGCTGCTCCCGGGATCCAGGCCCAGAGTAGGAATCGTGGGCTACCTGGGCCGACAGGCGTACAACGCCGTTCCTGCCCAGGAGCGTGCGGGCTTCGACTTCGTGGACCCGACCGCGGACCTGATCGCGGCCGAGCGCGACCGACTAAAGGCAGCCGGGGCCGACATCGTGATCGGCGTGAGCCATAGCGGGTTCACTCTGGACGTCGCCGATCAGGAGGCAGGCTGGCCCCTGCCCCTGGTCGTGTCAGGGCACTGCCACAGCGCCTTGTACCACTGGGCGCCGAGCGGCCGTCACGTTGCCAAAGCCCCGGAAAATGGTCTAGGGCTGCTGCGCCTCGTTCTTGACCCCGGCGGCGAACATCACCAGTTCTCCGTCGAGACCTTTCCGACCAACGTCCAGCCAGAGGTTCAGGACGGATTGGAGGAGGCGCTGGCTATGTACGCCAACTGGGGTGCTGTACCTGTCGGCACCCTACGTTCGCCGCTCCCAGAACGTAGGGACGTCGCGTCCTTACTTGCTCAACAGGCCCAAGCGGTCATCGGCGCCGAAGCTTTCATCTTCAGCCTGTGGACCCTGCGTGGAGGGCTACCGAAAACCGTCACGCGCCGGGCGCTCTTTAGCTGCGCTCCTTTCGACGCCGACATCGTCCTCCTGGACGGCAAGCTCAGTGTGGAAGCGGTTCAGGAACAACTGAGGATGCTCGGCGAAGAGCCCACCTCATACATCTCCGCCAGCGTCACTGGCACAGCGCGCACCGTGGCAACCACGAATTTCCTCGCGGAACGGCTAGGTCTTGCGTCCCGACCAGTAGACCCGCCGCGCACGCTGCGTGGCATCCTCGCCAATCTCGTTACGGAGTCCTGATGAGCAACGTGCTGACCCTGCAAGCCCATGACCTCTCACACAGCCCCACCGCGCCACGCGAGTTCGCGGCCCGGCTCACCGAGGACGGCGCCGGAACCGCCGTGGTCTCCTTCCCCGAAGGAACCGACCACCGCCTCAACCTGGAACTCGGCCTTGGGCTGCTGTCCACGCTAGGCCCGGTGCTGAGCGTGTATCCGGACGATGGCTGCTGGAGCGACCTGGCGGTACGGACCGACGTCGACCCCGCGCGCACCCACGGTGTAGGCGAGAACCGGCTCCACGTCGACCTGGTGGACCGCGAGTTGAGCCCCCGCTACATCGCCCTGTACTGCGTCCGCGACGACCCGCTGGAAGGAGGAGCATCCGCGCTTTCCGATCTGTGGGCCGCCGCCAACGACCTCTCAGTCGCCGACCGGGCCCTGCTCAGCCGCCCTGTGTTCTCCTACTGGGCCGACGAGGGCGTACACGGTGTCGGCGAGAGCCTGTCCCGCTTTGCCGTCCTCCCTGAGCGGGTCGATGCCAGCATGCCGATCCGCTTCACCAGCAAGATGCTCCCCCACCTGCGGCGCGGCGAACTCATCGACGCCGACAGCAGCACCGCCCCCTACATGACCGAAGCGTTCGACCGATTCGTCAGCGCCGCCTACCAGCACCGCACCACCGTCCGGCTGGCCCCGAGGCAGTTGCTCTTCTTCGACCAGTGGCGGTACGCGCACGGCCGGATGCCGCTGGGGAGGGGCCAGGAGAAAGTGCGCGCCGAGCGGCGGCGCCTGCTCAAGCAGAGTTATGTGGGCCACGCGGGTAGCGGAGGTGCTCTGTGATCCTCACCGGACCCGCCATCGGGCAGGCCGTGAAGCGCGGGGACATCACCATTGACCCGTTCGATCCGGACCTGCTCAATCCCAACAGTTACAACTACCGCCTCGGCGGGGTGTTGAAGGTCGCCGTCGGCGGACCGGCCGACCCCCGCAAAGAGGCGGAACTGGCCACCATCCGCATCCCCGTCTGCGGCTACGAGCTGCAACCCGGCACGGTCTACCTCGGGAACACAGCCGAGCAGATCGGCAGCTCCCGCTACGTGGCCAGCCTGATCGGCCGCTCCTCGCTGGGACGCCTCGGGTGCTTCCTCCAGATCTCCGCCGACCTGCAGCAGCTCGGCTCGCTCCACCGGTGGACGCTGGAGATCACCGTCGTGCAGCCGCTGACCGTTTACCCGGGGATGCGCGTCGGCCAGGTCTCCTTCTGGGACACCGTCGGCGCTTCGATGCCCTACCAAGGCCACTACGGCACGATCAACGACCCGGTGCCGTGCTCCCCCCTCGCTCTGGCCGGCCACTCGTCGGGAGAGGGGAACGCGGCGTGATCCTCACCGGACCCGAGATCCACAAACGGGTCGGCAGCGGAGAGATCAACATCGATCCGTTCGACCCGGCCCTGCTCAGCCCCAACAGCTACGACTTCCATCTCGGCGACACGATCGGCTGGTACAGCGCCAAGCGTCTGGACTGTGCCGAGGACAACGCGTTCGAGGTCCACACGATCCCGCTCGGGGGCATGGTCCTGACCCCGGATCGGATCTACCTCGCCGCGACCGCCGAGCGTATCGGCAGCGACCACTTCGTGCCGATCATCCGTGCCCGCTCCTCCGTGGCCCGCCTCGGCCTGTTCGTCCACGTGACCGCCGACCTGATCGACATCGGCTCGCACAACCGCCTCACCCTGCAACTCCACGCGGTACAGCCCGTCAGGATCTACCCCCAGTTGAGGATCGGGCAGGTCACGTTCTGGACGGTCGAAGGCGAGATCGTCCTGTACGACGGCAAGTACCAGGGTGCCCAGCAGACCATGCCCTCCCAGATCCACCGCGACTTCGAGGGGCGGTGACCCGGTGCCTCCGATCAAAGCCCCGATTGCCACGGAACACGTGGCGGCCGTGGTGGCACACCCCGACGACGCCGAACTGCTCGCCTACGGCACCCTGTTGCGCTACCGGCAGCTCGGTGCTGAGGTCACCGTGCTGGTGGCGACCCGCGGAGCCAACGGGGTCTCCCTCGCCGACGCGGCCCGCGGCGTCCGTCTCACCGTCGATGCCCGCGTGCGCGAGGTCCAGGCGGCCTGGGACGGAACCGGTGTCGAGGTGGCCTGGCTCGGTCTCGCCGACGGAGCGCTGCACCCCGACCGGAGCCTGATCTCCGCTGTCGAGGGAGAGCTGGTGCGCCTGGGCTGCACAGTCGTCATCACCCACAGCCCGCACGCGGCCAACGACCATCAAGACCATCTCGCGCTGGCTGCGGCCACCGCCAACGCCGCCACCCGCGTGCCCTCCATCCATACCGTGCTCTACGGCGAGCCCCACGCCCCGCGCAGCACCTTCGCCCCCACCGTCCTGGTCGACATCACCGCCTTCCTCGACGCCAAGGTCGACGCGCTCACCCACCACAAGACACAAGGTGGCCGCTGGTACCTGGGGGAGTCCTACACCCGCCAGCGGGCAGCGGCGGCCGGCTGGAGGCTGCGCCCCGTCGACGCTGCCGCAGGCCGGACCTTCGAGGCGTTCGAGTCCCCGCTGCTCACCCTGCTGCCCTCCCCGCCGGAACAGGAGCGCCCGTGATCTACATCGAGCAACCCCCCTTCGCGCCGTGGCTCGGCTTCTGCGAGGCGCTGCTCGCCTGCACCAGCGTCGCGCTCTACGACGACGTGCAGTTCGTCGAACGCGGGTGGCAGAACCGCAACCGGATCAAGACCGCCAACGGCGTCCGCTGGATCACCGTCCCCGTTTCCCGCAAGGCTGGTCAGACCATCCGCGAGACCCGGATCGCCGAAAGCTTCGACGCCACGACCATGATCAAGAGCATCCGCCTGGCCTACGGACGTACCGCCTACCTCGACGAAGCCCTTCAGGTCATCGCTCCGCCTCTGTCCGCCGGTCACCGTTGGCTGACCGATCTCAACCTCGACCTCGTCACGCAGATGGCGCTCGCTCTCGGTTCCAGGGCCTCGCTGACCCTCACCTCCCAGATGAGCGCCACAGACTGCGGCGACAGGACCGAGCGCCTGACCTGCATCTGCAAGGCCGCCGGCGAAACGGACCTGTGGGCAGGCGCAGGCACCCGGGAGTACCTCGACACCGCGGCGCTGGGCGCGAGCGGGATCACCGTCACCTGGAACGAGTTCGCCGACCGGCACCCCCGCTACGCCCAGCCGTGGCCGAAGCAGGACTTCGCCCCGGGGCTGTCCGTCATCGACGCGGCCTGCGCGATCGGCTGGGCCGGGATGTCGGCCATGCTCCGCACCGGCCTGGACGCCTACCGTCCCAGCGCAACCTCCGGAGGTCCACGATGACCCGCGCTCGCATCCTGACCGGCATCGACCTTCCCCTGAAGCCGTCCTGCGGCTCCACCATCTGGTGCAGCGACGTCTACCACTGCCTCGCGCCCGACTTCCACACCACGTTCCTGGCGCTCCCCGGCTCGGGCGTGTGGCGGCACTCCTTCGAGGAGACCACCGATCTCCTCGCCGCGAAGCACCCGTACGGCCCGCACTTCCCCCGGTACGCCGAAGAAGTGACCGACGAGGTCGCGCGCCTGCTGCGCGACCGGCGCCCCGACCTCATCCACGCCCAGCACCTGGGTTTCGGGCTGGCCCTCGCCTTCGCCCGCGCGGCGGGCGGTGTCCCGCTGATCTCCGTCGCGCACGGCACCGATGTGATCGCCGCCGCCGAAAACAGCCAAGCCCGCGAGGCGCTGACCGAGATCGTGACCGCCAGTACGGCCGTCGCCGTACCGAACGCGGCCATGGCCGAGCAGGTGAACGTCCTCACCGAAGGGCGGTTCGCCGACCGACTGGTGACCGTGCCCTGGGGTCTGCCGCTGCCGGACCGCCCCACCGCCCAGTCCAGCGCAGGCGGCCGATTGCGCCTGCTGCACGCCGGGCGCCTGGACGCGAACAAGTCCACGGTCACCGCAATCGAAGCCATGGCGCTCACCTCCGGCGAGCACGACCTCACCGTCATCGGCAGCGGCAGCGAGCTGCCCCAGCTCATTTCCCGGGCGGCCGACCTCGGCCTCACCCACCGGGTCCGGTTCGAACCCTTCATGCCCCGCGAGGAGTTGTGGCGGCGCTTCGCCGACTTCGACGCCTTCCTGTTCACCACCAGGCAACTGGAGGCGTTCGGCCTGGTCGCCGTCGAGGCCCAAGCCCATGGCCTCCCGGTCGTGTACGGCGACCTGCCCGGCCTGCGACAGACGCTTGGTGCCGGAGCCGTGGCCTACCAGCCAGGCGATGCCAGCGCTCTCGCCGCGTCCATCGAGCAGCTCGCCGAGGACCCCGGTCTGCGCCGCACCCTCAGCATCGCCGCAGCGGTCAGCGCCCGGCGCCACGACATCGGGACGACTGCCGCCCACCTCCGCAACCTGTCCAAGACCGTCCTGGGAGTTGCCTGTGTCTGACACCCCGCTCCACGCCAGCCGACTCTTCCCCCCCGTGCGGCGGCGCGCGGCCGACGCCTCCGCCTCCACCATGAACCTGCTGGAGTCCCTCGGCTACGTCTCCAGGACCGACGCCACCGGCGTGTTCACTCTGCTGCCGCTGGGACTGCGCGTCCACGACCGGCTGGCCCGGATTGCCCGGACCGCGTTCGAGGAGCGAGGCGCCCACACCGTCGCCTTCCCCACGCTGCAAAGCCGTTCGCTGTGGGAGCAGTCGGGCCGGTGGGAGGTCTACCAGTCCGAGGGCGCGCTGCTGACGTCCACCACTAGGAGCGGGGAGCAGATGTGCCTCGCCCCCACCTCCGAGGAGATCGCCTCGGCCACGGTGCGGGAGCACCTGCGGTCCCACCGCGATCTGCCAGTGCGGTTGTTCCTGAACACGTCCAAGTTCCGCGACGAAATCGCTCCGCGCGGTGGGCTGATGCGTGGCCGCGAGTTCACGATGGCCGATGCCTACACCTTCGATTCCGGCCCCGGAGGGATGCGCACCTCGGTCGACTTCCTTAACGACGCCTGCCAGGCCGCGTTGGTGGGTATGGGCATGACCGGCGTCTTCCAGGCCCCTGCCGACGGCGGCAGCATCTCCGCAGGTGCGACCACCGAGCACCTCGTCCTCGGCGAGACCGGGCAGGGCAGCATCCTGGTCTGCGACCACTGCGGTCACCGCGGCGACCACGCGGTCCTGCGGGGCGACCGGCCCCGCAGGACGATCCCGTTGTCAACGTCATCGTCTTCGCTCTCACCGCGCGCGATGGCACCACCACCCCAGCGGCCGTGGCGATCCGCTCCGACCTGCAGGTCAGTGTCCGCAAACTGGCCGCTGCTACCAACGCCGCCTGCGTGGATCTACTCGACCCTCTCCTGCTCCCGGAGCACTTCGGCAAGGAGGCCGGCACCCTCACCCCCTGGGACTGCGCGGGCACGACCGTCCTCTTCGACGACTCGGTCACCCACCTGGAGACCTTCGCCATCTCCGACGGCGCGGCCGGGCTGCGCCGCGACGTGACCTGGGCCGATACCAAGGACCTCACCGTTCTCTCGCCCGAGGCCGTCGACCTTCACCGCGCGGCCGAGAGCATGGGGTGCAGCCGATGCGAGGAGGGCCGGTACCGCGAGGCCCGCGCAATCGAGCTGGCCCACGTCTTCGAACTCGGCACCCAGTACGCCGCCCCGATGAACCTGTCCTTCACCGACGAGCGCGGCAACGCCCACACCCCCTACTCGGCATGCTCCGGCATCGGCATCACCCGCTGCCTGCAGACCCTCGCCGACCTCCACCGCGACAGCAACGGCCTGCGGTGGAGACCAGAAACCGCCCCGGCCGACCTCCACATCACCGTCCTGCGCCCCGACCTGCCCACCATGCGCGAGCGCACCGACCGCGTCGTGCGGCACCTGCGCGACCGTGGCGCCGCCCTCTTCATCGACGACCGGCACGAACCGGCCGGCGAGAAGTTCCGGTACGCCGGCCTCCTCGGCCTCCCGCACACCGTGGTCCTGTCCCCGCAGCAGCACGACGACGAGGTCGAACTCGTCAACCGGTGGACCGCCCGGACCTCCCGCACGCCCTTCAGCCAGATCCCCGACACCTGGAGCCTGCGCTAAGCCCCTTCCCACCGAAGGGTGAGAGCTCCTTCACGCCGCCATCCGACAGTTATGGACGGCGACGGAATGACGCTGCCATAAAACCTGAGATCCTCTTGCGTGAAACCGCGACGATCGATTGACCGGAATACATCGCCGATATCGATCGCAGCATTGACCACCGACCGTTGCACCCCTAGCCTCGAATCAGCCACCGGGTCGTAGCTCAAAGGCGGAGCACGGCATAAGTGTTGCCGAGGAGCTGGTTCGACTCCAGCCGACCCGACCAAACGCCCCGTACTGGCGGCGCGGGTGCCCGGTCCAGCAGGCCGGGCACCCGCGTCTCCCCTACGAGCGCACATGCTCCAAGAGCGAATGCAACGACGATTACGTGAACCAGGTGCGGTGCAGATGAAAATCGGAATTACCGGAGGCGGAAGCGCCGGACACGTCGTTCCCGCGCTCGCAGTAGCGGAACGACTCCCCGAGCAGGGCGCTACGGAACTGGTGTTCTTCGGACGCGCCGAAAGCATCGAACATGAATACGCCGTAAAGGCCGGACTCTCGTTCCGGCCGGTGCCTTCAGCGGGATTGAAGCGCTACGGCTCGTGGAGCAACCTGCTCATGCCCTTCACCGTCCTGCGCGGCATCGGCGCCGCCGTGCAGGCCATGCGCCGCGAGCGGCCCGACGCACTGTTCTCCAAGGGCAGTTACGTCTCCGTGCCCGTTGGCGTCGCAGCCTGGCTGTGCCGGGTTCCGATCGTGATCCACGAGTCCGACCACTCCCTCGGCCTCGCCAACAAGATCGTCGCCCGGATGTCCCGCCGGGTCTGCCTGTCCGTCGCGCCCCCATCCGACGCACCACGCTGGCTCTCCCGGAAGTCCGTCGTCACCGGCCTTCCTCTGCGGCATGATCTCGCCGCCGGCGACCCGGAGCGGCTGCGGGACCGCCTCGGCCTCCCTGCGCTGCCCGTTCTGCTGATCTTCTGTGGCAGCAGCGGATCCCAGCGCATCAACGACGCCGTCACCAGCCAGCTCGACACCCTGTGTGCGCGCTTTGCCGTCGTCCACGTCCGGGGCAAGGGCAACCTGGACCCTTCGCTCGACGGCCTGCTGGGGTACCGGCAACTGGATTACCTGCACGAGGAGATGGCCGACGCCCTTTGGCTCGCCGACCTCGTGATCGGACGCGCCGGCGCCACGACGCTCGCTGAACTCGAAGCTCTCGGCAAACGGGCCGTCCTCATCCCGCTGCCCGCAACCGTCAGTCGCGGTGACCAGCTCGACAACGCCGACGCCTACGCGCGCCGCCATCCGGGGCGGTGCGTCGTGATCCCTGACGACGAGGATCTGCGAGGCGGAGCCTCGCTCGCCAAAGCGTGCATGGAATTGTCCGCCAACCTCGGCTCCGGCCCGCAGAAAAGCCCTGACCCGCAGGCCGTCCACCGCGCAGCCGACCTCATCGCTCGGGAGACCGTAGCGGCAGCCCGGCCGCGGCGTGCGCTGCACGCCCGGTAGGACTCAGCCGTCATGGTGCCCGTACATCGCCAGGATCTGCTGGTCGGTCTCCCCACGGTGATACACGTGGAAGTGCAGGTGCCGCGACTCCTGGTAGAGCCCGACGTTCGTGGTCACGGAAGCCGCCCCGTGCTCATCCTCGACCTGCGCGGCGACCCGCCGGACCACTGCCATCACCTTGGCCAACAACTCCTCGCCCCCGTCTCCGAGGTCGACCAGAGATGGCGTGTGCACCTTCGGGACCACCACAACGTGCACCGGATGCGCAGGGTTGGTGTGCTCGAACGCGAGGACGTCCTCGGTATCCACCACCACCTTGACCGGCGTAAGCCCCGGGATGGCCTGGTGGCAGTAGAAATCCGAAGTATCCGAAGCAGGGGCCACGGCAGCAGTGGTCACAGTGAGTAGCTTTCTGTATCGGGCAGTGATCTTGCCGTTACCCTACCGCCCTTGCGCCGGGCGAAACTCGGCAAAGACAGACCCGCACGTCACGCGCAGAGGCCGTGCTTCTCGCCCTCGTTCTCAACCCGACTCGCGTGCAGCGGCTGACGCTCCAGCCCGAGCAGCTTGAGGAGGTCGGCCGTCACCACCCGGTAGGCGTTCCCCAGGCGGAGCACCCGCACCGGGTAGCGCCCCTGCCTGGCAAGCGCGTAACCGGTCGACCGCCCGATCGTGAGAGCCCGGTTGGCGGTGTCGAGGTCGATGGCCGCCGGAAGGCCGAGAAGCTCTTCGCCTGTCAGCCCTTGCGCCCCACGGGACGACTTAAGTGCTTTCATGATGACCTCCTGGCGCTTTCTGGTGCCCTACGCACGGAGAATGTGTATCACGGAGTTGCGGATGCACTTTTAACTCTCATAGAGTGCATACATGACAGCAGATCAATGGCCAGCCGCGTTCACCGCACGTGTGGTCCGGGCGATGCGCGAGGCACGGCAAGCCGCCGGCCTCACCATGGGCGACGTCGCCCAGGGCTGCGCCGACCGCAGTTACCCCGACATCAAAGAGCAGACCATCAAGAACCTGGAGGCCGGGCGCCGGGCAAGCATCACCATCGTCGACCTCGTTGTCCTAGCCGACGTCCTCGGCGTCCCGCCGGTCGCCCTCCTCTTCCCCCTCGGCACCGACGCCACCGTCGAAGTCCTGCCGGGCCGGGAGGTCTCCACCTGGGACGCCCTCGCCTGGTTCACCGGCGAAACCCCCACTGCACAGCCAGCACCCCAGGGAACCGCCCGCGACCTGCTCGACCTCTTCCGCAGCCACGGCGACCTCGCCGCCGCCGCCACCGCCTCCAACGCCCTGGCCCGAGAGCGGCGGCGAGAGGCCAGCACCACCCTGGACCGCAACCGCAGAGCCATCCTCCTGGAACGCGCAGCCGGTTACGAGGAGCACGCCTTCGAAGACTCCGCGGACCTGCGCGCCTTCCGAACCCAGATGCGCGATCGGGACCTCGTACCCCCCGCCCTCCCCGACGACCTCGCGTTCGTCGACCAGCCGGAAGAAGGCCCTGGAACCGAGGAATGAGCGGCACGCCCGCCCGGCCGGGTCATCGGCGAGACGTGGCCGATGCAGGCCAACGGGCACTGCTGCTGGGGCGCTCAACTGGCCCAATGGTTTCGCAGGCAAGGAAGTCGCGTGAAGGAACCCATACGCAAGATCACCCACAAGCGGGAGTATCCGCTACCGCCTGGTCGTGGACATCGGCGTTGACGCCGACGGCAAGCGCAAGCAGCTCACCCGCACCCTCAAGACCAAGAAGGAGGCGCTCGCCGAACTCTCCCGCATCCGGAACGAACTCAGCACCGGCAGCTTCGTCGCCCCCAGCAAGCTGACGCTGAACGACCTGCTGGACATATGGCTCAAGAGCGCGACACGCGATGTCGAGGAGGGAACCGCTTCCAACTACGAAAGCGCCATGGTCCCGGTTCGCACCCACAGCGGCGACAAGGACCTCCAGAGCCTGACCGAGGAAGACATCGAGTCCCTCGTCGACTGGATGCTCACCAGCGGGCGACGCCGAGGCGGCCAGCCCGGAACCGGGCTCGGCATCAGGTCCGTACAGCTCTCCCTGGGCCGACTGCGCGCAGCGATGAACCTCGCAGTCCGCCGCGGACTCATGGTCCGCAACGTCGCCCAGCACGTGACCATCTCCCGCGACGCCAAGAAGAAGGCAGAAGCCAACAAGAAGGCCAACAGGCCGTGGGACGAAAGCGAGGTGAGGACCTTCCTGGAGGCGATCACGGAACACCGCCTCCACGCAGCCATGATGCTGGCGCTCATCGCCGAGCGCCCCGCCGAGGTCTGCGGCGCGCGCTGGGATGAGGACGTCGATCTCGACGGAGCCGGCACGATCGCGGTACAGAACACCCGCACCATCGTCTACGACCGCCGGCAGGAGAAAGGATCCCGCAACAAGATCGTCGAAAAAGACACCAAAACCGAGGCCGGAAAGCGCATCCTGCCCCTGCCGGCTCCCGCCCACAAGGCACTCAAGAGCTTCCGAGCGATCCAGGCGAGGGAGAAACTCGGCGCCGGAGAGGCGTACACCGACAGCGGATACGTTCTCGTGGACGAGCTGGGAAACCCTTTCAAGACGGACAAGCTCCGCCGCGAGGCGTACAAACTCATGAAGGCCGCAGGAGTCCGGAAGGTCCGCCTCTACGACGCCCGCCACGCCACGCTCTCCTGGATGGCCAACAACGGTGTCCCCGACACCGTTGTATCCGCATGGGCCGGCCACTCCGACCTCAGCTTCACCAAGCGGGTCTACGTCCACCCCGACCCGCAAAGCCTCAAGGCGGGTTCGGACAAACTCGGCGACCTGCTCGGCTGACCATGATCATTACCGATGTGAGAAGTTGTGAGAGGCGGCCCCGGAAAACGATCAAGGGCCCCGTTTCACTGTCGTGAAACAAGGCCCTGACCTGCGACTTGGAGCTAACTCCCAGTCGGGACGACAGGATTTGAACCTGCGACCCCTTGACCCCCAGTCAAGTGCGCTACCAAGCTGCGCCACGTCCCGGTGCTTGGTCGGTCGGGGTGGTGGCCCCGGGTGACCGTGCACGAGAACGATACCGCACCTCGGGGGGTGTTTGTGCGCAGAGGGGGTGGGGGCCGGGGCGGGGGGAGTTGAGTAGGGGTACTCATGTGGGGTGGGGCGGGGCGGGGGGAAGGTCGGGGCATGACGAAACCGATTCAGCAGGAGACGACGGCGGCGTATGCGGCGCAGGCGGCGATCTCGTTCGCGGTGGCGCTGGGGGCCATGGTGGTCGGGGTGGCGTATCTGCCGGTGGGGGGATGGGAGCGGGCGTTTCTGGGGCTGGGACTGCTGTATGTGGTGACGGCGGCGTTCACGCTGGCGAAGGTGGTGCGGGACCGGCAGGAGGTCGGGCAGGTCGTGAGCCGGGTGGACCAGGCGCGGCTCGACAAGCTGCTCGCGGAGCACGACCCCTTCAAGATGGAGGGCATCTAGTCGGCGGCCCGCGCGTGACGCGTGCGGGTGAGGGACTTCCGACGGTCGGGGGCCTCCACGGGGACCGCCCCGGCGGGGGCCCTCAGGGCGTAACGGGGGCGTCGGACGCGTCGCACGGGGAGGGCGCGGAAGACGGGGAGGACGCGGCAGAAGGAGAGGGCGCGGAAGCCGTTTCGGGAGGCGTGTCGCCCAGCAGATAGCGGGCTCCGGGGCCCGCCGCCCCCGCCGCGTCGTCGACGTTGTAGAGACCGCAGCGCGTCAGGGAGAGGCAGCCGCACCCGACGCAGCTGGTCAGCTTGGCCTTGAGGCGTCGCAGCTCGGCGATCTGGTCGTCGATGCGCTGCTCCCAGGACCGGGCCACGCCGTTCCATTCGGCGGTGGTGGGGACGTGGTCGACGGGGAGCCGGGCGAGGGACGCGCCGACCTCGTCGAGCGAGAGCCCGATGCGCTGGGCGGCGCGGATGAAGGCGAGCCGGCGCAGCGTGGAGCGGCGGTAGCGGCGCTGACCGCCCGAGGTGCGCTCGGAGTGGATCAGCCCGAGGTCCTCGTAATAGCGCAGCGCTGAGGCGGCGATGCCGCTGCGGGCCGAAAGCTCGCCGATGGGCAGCAGGTCACGGGTGGAGAGGGTCACATCGGCCCAGCATACGCTTGACTTCAAGTCGGCTTGAAGTTGCAAGGTCGTCCCATGACGATGACGCACCGCACCGGGCCGTCCGGCCACTCAGAACAGCCCGAGCGCTACGGGTACGACGACCTGCGCCACCTGATGTCGCGGATGACCGGCGACGAGAAGCACGACACCGCCGCCACGTCCACCCTCGACGTCCTGTGGGTGCTGTACGACCGGGTACTGCGGGTCGGGCCCGAGAGCGCCGACGCCCCGGACCGGGACCGCTTCCTGCTGTCGAAGGGCCACGGCCCGATGGCGTACTACGCCGTTCTCGCCGCCAAGGGCTTCATCCCGTACGAGTGGCTGGCCGGTTTCGGGACGTACGACTCCCCGCTCGGCCACCACCCGGACCGCACGCTCGTACCGGGCGTCGAGATCGGTTCCGGGTCGCTCGGGCACGGGCTCGGTCTGGGCGTCGGCAGCGCGCTGGGGCTGCGGGCCCAGGGGCTGGACGAACCGGCGGTATGGGTGCTCGTGGGCGACGCCGAGATGGACGAGGGCAGCAATCACGAGGCCGTGCAGTACGCGGGGGCGGTCGGCCTCGACCGGCTCCATGTCGTCGCGGTCGACAACGCCTCGGCCACGTACGGCTGGCCCGGCGGGCTGGCCTCGCGGTTCGCCGCCGAGGGCTGGTCCGCGGTGACCGTGGACGGCCGGGACCACGCCGCGCTGTACGAGGCGTTCACCGCGCCGCATCCGGGACGGCCGCACGCCGTGGTCGCCCGCGTCGAGCCGAAGTGACCGCCAGGTCCACGGGCGACGACAAGCGACGTCACCCGAACGTCGACACCCGAGCGACAGCGGCCGAGACCGCGACCGACGCCGAGGCCGACGCCGACGCCGAGAACAGGCCGAGACCGCGACCGAGACCGCGACTGAGGGCAGGCGAAGAAACGACATGACTGGGGATTCCATGGACACCATGCGGGAGCGGTTCGCCGCCGTCACCACCGAACTGCTCGACTCCGATCCGCGGCTGGCCGTCGTCCTCGCCGTGATCTCTTCGGACCGCTTCAGTGACGCCGCCCGCGCCCACCCCGACCGGGTGATCGACGTCGGGATCAGGGAGCAGTTGCTGGTCGGCGCGACGGGCGGACTGGCGCTCGCCGGGCTGCGGCCGATCGCGCACACCTTCGCGAGCTTCCTGACCGAGCGGGCCTTCGAGCAGGTCAAGCTCGACATCGGGCACCAGGGCGTGGGCGCGGTCCTGGTCAGCGCGGGGGCCTCGTACGACGTCGCCGCGGGCGGGCGTACGCATCAGGCGCCGGGCGACGTCGCGCTGCTCGACACGCTCGACGGCTGGACCGTCCATGTGCCGGGGCACCCCGACGAGGCCGACGCGCTGCTGCGGCACGCGGCGGCGGACGGCGACAGCCGCGTCTACGTACGGCTCAGCGATCACTCGAACGTGGCGCCGCGACCTGTCTCGCCCGGCCGCTTCCAGGTGCTGCGCGAAGGGCGCGCCGGGGTCGTCCTGGCCGTCGGGCCCATGCTGGACGCCGTCCTCGACGCGACGGCCGGGCGCGATGTGACGGTGCTGTACGCCTCGACTGTACGGCCGTTCGACGCGGCGACCGTACGGGAGGCGACCGCTCGGACCGATGCGGCCGACCTCGTCGTCGTGGAGCCCTACCTCACCGGTACGTCCTCGGCGCACGCCGCCGAGGCGCTGGCCGACGTCCCGCACCGCGTGCTCGCGCTCGGCACCCGCCGCGCCGAACTGCGCCACTACGGCACCTGGCAGGAGCACGTGGCCGGGCACGGCCTGGACGCGCGGTCGCTACGGACCCGGATCGACGCGTTCCTGCGGGTCTGACCCGCGAAAGGCGTGGCGGAGGGCGGCACCGCCCGCCCGCGGGCCGAGGCCGGAACCGTACGACCGGGGCGCGGGCGGCAAGGCCGGGGGCGCGGTCCGAATGCCTGGAGCTGAGGGCCGTTGACCCCGGCCGCGGTCGGAAGGCTCGGGGCCCGTACCGCCCCGGCCGCGGTCGGGAAAGCCTCGGTGCCCGTACGCGCCCGGCCTCGGTCCCGGGCCAGGCTCCGGTCCCGGCTCTGGCTCCCGGCTCCCGACTCCCGACCTGGAGTCGACTCGGCGAGAACCCCTCAGGCCCCGTGCCCGCCCTCCGGCGCCGGTACGGCCCCCTGCCGCGGTACGCCCGCCGAGTGCGTCGGCTGCGCGGCGGCGGGCCCGCCCTCGAAAGCGCCAGCACCCGCCGGAGCAGCCGGACCGCCAGGAGCCCCGACAGCGCCCGGACCACCAGGCGCGCCCGGCCCCGGCGCGGGCGGCACCGCCCCCTTGCCGCTCCCCCCGGCGGCACCCCCGCCGGAGGCGCCCGGCTTCGGCGGGGCCGCCGAAGACCGCCCCACCTGCCGCCGCGCGTCCTCCGCGCTGTTCTGCGCGCCGAGCGAGCCGAAGTAGAAGCCGGAGACGGTGGCGAGGACGGTCATCAGCGAGGTGACGATGGTCTTGCGGAGGTCGCCGGAGTCGGCGCCCGACGACAGCATCGCGACGGCCAGCGCGAAGGCGACGAGCGCGAGGATGAGGACGGCGATGACGCTGCGGGTCAGACCGCGGACGCCGCGCGGCTCGCGGAGGTCGCGCAGCAGGTCGCGTACCTCGTGGTCGCGGGCCGCGTCCTCGAGCAGCCGGTCGGTGATCTGCTGGCGCCAGGCCGTGGCCCGCCGCACATCCATGATCAGCGGTATCACCGCGACCGCTGCGACGGCCACGACCACCACCGAGATGAGGACGAGCGCGGAGCCGCCGTTGAGCCCGCTGATCGGCTCGGCCGCCGCGGCCGGCCCCCGGCCGGTCCCGGCATTCGCCGCCGCGACGTGAACGGTCGTGAAGTCCGTCATGGTGAAGCGCCCCCCTCGTCCGCACCACGGGTCCGCCCCCCGCGCCCCGGGCGGGCATGCTCCCAGCGCCGCCGTACGCCGGTCAAATCGGCAGGTACCGCCAACTCCCTTACGGCGGAGGGCAGTACGTCACCGCCGCGCCCGGCGCGGAGCCGACCCGCTCCCCCGGACAGGCCCTAGCCACGCGGGCCCTCATCTCAGGAGAATCATCCGTGACCGACCAGGCCACCGGCATGTCCCAACGCCGTTGGGGGCCGCGGAGCCTGGCGGCCGTACAGCCCGATACCGCCCCATACCCGTACAGCCGCATGCGATACAGCGGGCACACCACCAGCATCCTCATGAGGAGCAGCACGATGCGCGACGCGTCACAGTCCGGGGTAGTTCCGTACTACGAGGATGTGTCGCCCGGCACCGGCGCGCTCGCGCCGCGCGCGTGGTGGGCGGTGTCGGACGCGCGGCGGGTGAATCTCGGCGGCGCCTGGCGCTTCCGGCTGTCGGCGACGGCGGACGCGGAGGACGACTCCTTCGCCCAGCCGGGGTTCGACGCGACGCGCTGGGGCGCGGTGACGGTGCCGTCGCACTGGCCGCTCCAGGGGCACACCCATGAGCACGAGTACGGGCGGCCCGCGTACACCGACGTCCGTTTCCCGTTCCCGGTCGACCCGCCGCACGTGCCGACGGAGAATCCGACCGGTGACCATCTGCGCGCCTTCGACCTGCCGGACGACTGGCCGGGCGGCGCGGCGGTGGTGCGTTTCGACGGCGTCGACTCGTGCGCGCGGGTGTGGCTGAACGGGCAGGAGCTGGGGACCTTCAAGGGCAGCAGGCTGCCGGTGGAGTTCGAGGTCGGCGAACTGCTGCGCCCGCGCGGCAATGTGCTGGCGGTCCGGGTCCACCAGTGGTCGTCGGGAAGCTACTTGGAGGACCAGGACCAGTGGTGGCTGCCCGGCATCTTCCGCGATGTGACGCTGATCGAGCGGCCCGAGGGCGCGGTGACCGACTTCTTCGTGCACTGCGGCTACGACCACGCGAGCGGCACGGGCACGCTGTGGGTGGACTGCGAGCCGGGCGGGACGGTGACCGTACCGGAGTTGGGGCTCGACCTGGCGACCGGTGAGGAGGTGACGGTGCCGGTGGAGCCGTGGTCGGCGGAGGTACCACGGCTGTACGACGCGGAGTTGGCGACCGAGGGCGAGCGGATACCGCTGCGGATCGGCTTCAGGACCGTCGCGGTGGAGGGCGGTGTGCTGAAGGTCAACGGCCGCCGGATTCTGCTGCGCGGGGTGAACCGGCACGAGTTCGACCCCGACCACGGCCGGGTGGTGGACGGCGAGACGATGCGCCGCGACCTGCTGCTGATGAAGCGTCACAACATCAACGCGGTCCGCACCAGCCACTATCCGCCGCATCCGGCCTTCCTCGACCTGTGCGACGAGCTGGGCATGTGGGTGATGGACGAGTGCGATCTGGAGACGCACGGTTTCGAGGTGGTCGGCTGGCGCGGCAACCCGGTCGCCGACGAGCGGTGGACGCCCGCGCTGCTGGACCGGGCCGCGCGGATGGTGGAGCGGGACAAGAACCATCCCTCCGTGGTGATGTGGTCGCTGGGCAACGAGTGCGGCACGGGCGCCGGGCTCTCCGCGATGGCGGACTGGATCAGGCGCCGTGACCCGGCCCGGCCGGTCCACTACGAGGGCGACCTCACCTGCGCCGACACCGACGTCTACTCCCGGATGTACGCCAACCACGCCGAGACCGAGCTGATCGGCCGCCGCGAGGAACCGCCGCTGGCGGACGCGGAGTTGGACAAGCACCGGCGCGAACTGCCCCTCATTCTCTGCGAGTACGCGCACGCGATGGGCAACGGGCCCGGCGGGCTCAGCGAGTACCAGCGGCTGTTCGAGGCGTACGAGCGCTGCCAGGGCGGCTTCGTCTGGGAGTGGATCGACCACGGGCTGCGGCAGCGCACCTCGGACGGGACGTCGTACTTCGCCTACGGGGGCGACTTCGGCGAGGAGATGCACGACGGGAATTTCGTCTGCGACGGGCTGGTCTTCCCCGACCGCACGCCGTCACCGGGGCTGACCGAGTACAAGAAGGTCGTCGAGCCGGTGAGGATCGAGGGCGACGCGGAGCGCGGCACGGTCACGGTGACCAATCTGCACGACTTCACCGACCTGTCGTATCTGGCGTTCCGCTGGTCGTACGAGGTGGCGGGCGCGCGGAGCGACGCGGGCCGGTTCGAGGTGCCGTCGCTCGGCCCCGGGCAGAGCGCGGTGCTCGAACTGCCGCGGGCGGCGCGGACGGTGGGCCGCGGCGAGGGGTGGTGGACGGTGCGGGCGGTGCTTGCCGAGGACACCGCGTGGGCGCCGTCGGGTCACGAGGTGGCGTGGACGCAGTTCGCGGCCCCCGCGCCGGCGCCCGCGGCCACCGCGCGCGTCGGCGATCCGCACTCCCCGCGGCTCGCCGAGGGCGGTCTGATCGTGCTGGGCCCCGGCGTCTTCGACGCGGCGGACGGCACGCTGCGCTATCTGGAGGGCGCGGCGGTCACCGGACCCGTGCTGGACGTGTGGCGTGCCCCGACCGACAACGACCGCGGCGCGGACTGGAATCCCGAGGGGCAACTGGACCGGCTGTGGCGAGAGTTGGGTCTCGACCGGATGCGGCACCGGATCGTCTCCGTGGCCGTCGGCGGTGACGCGCTCACCGTCACCACCCGTGTCGCCCCGGCCTCTTCCGACCTGGCGCTGCGTACCGTCTACACCTGGACGGCCACCGGGGACCGGCTGCGCCTGGGTGTCGAGGTCACGCCCGAGGGCGACTGGACGCTGCCGCTCCCCCGGCTCGGGGTACGGCTCGGGCTGTGCCAGACCCTGCACCGCGTCGAGTGGTACGGCGGCGGGCCCGGCGAGGCGTATCCCGACACGCGCGCCGCGTCCCGGATCGGCCGGTACACCGGCACCGTGGACGGGCTCCAGACGCCGTACGTACGCCCGCAGGAGAACGGCGCACGCGCGGACGTGCGGTGGGCGCGGCTGCGCCGCGCGGACGGCACCGGGCTGCACGTGGAGGGCGAGCCGCCGTTCTGGTTCACCGCCCGTCCGTGGAGCACCGGGGAACTCGACCGGGCCACGCACACCCACGAGTTGACGCGTTCCGAGGTGCTGTGGGTGCACCTCGACCACGCGCTGCACGGCATGGGCAGCGCGGCCTGCGGCCCCGACGTACTCCCCCGGCACCAGCTGCGCGCGGCGCCCGCCGCCTTCGCGTTCACCTTCATGAGCCTGCCCGCCGCCGCGGACCCCGAGGAGCCCGCGGACCTCCCGCTTCTGGAGACCGAGTGACCACCGCGGTACGCCCGTTCGAGCCGGAGGACCTGCCCGCGCTGTACGACATCTGCCTGCGCACGGCTGACGCGGGCGGGGACGCGAGCGCGCGGTATCCGGAGCGGGACCACGAGCTGCTGGGGGCGATCTTCGCGGCGCCGTACGCCGTGCTGGAGCCGGAGGCGGCCTTCGTGCTGGACGACGGGTGCGGCCGGGCGGTCGGTTACGTGCTGGGCACCGGTGACACGGCGGCCTTCGTCGAGCGCTTCCGCGACGAGTGGCTGCCGACGGTCGCGGACCGCTTCCCCGAGCCGGCCGGGGAGCCGGGGACGCCGAGCGAGGCGATGGCCGTGCTGCTGCACCACCCGGAACGGATGGCGCAGCAGCCGGAGTTGGCCGCGTATCCGGCGCATCTGCACATCGATGTGCTGCCGGACTTCCAACGCGGCGGCCACGGGCGGGCGTTGATGGAGGCGTTCCTCGGCGCCCTGGCCGCCAGGGGCGTACCGGCGGTGCATCTGGGGATGCTCACCGCCAACGCTCCCGCGCGGGCCTTCTACGACCGGCTCGGCTTCCACGAGATCGCGGTGCCGGACGCCGGGGAGCTGACCTACTTGGGCCGCGCCACCTCGTAGTCGCCGCTGTCCGTACGACCGGCGTCCTCGGAATCGGAGCCGGAAGCGGAGCCGGAGCCGGGCCCGGCCTCGGAGCCGGAAGCGGACTCGGAACCGGAGCCGGACTCGGCCGCCGCGTCCCCGTCCACGCTTCCGGCGGCCTCGGGAGCCTCGGCGGTCTCCGACCCGTCCGGTGCGTTGATCCGCTCGGTCCCCTCCGCGTGCTCCGGCCGCGCGGGCCAGCCGCCCGCGGGCGGCATGGCGACGGCCCGCCACCACCAGTCCTCGGGCTGTTCGTCGGCGGGCTCGAAGGGCGCGCCGGGCCGCGGGGTGGCGATCTTCGCCCCGGTCTCGCGCGCGGCGGCGACGCTGCCCTCGGCGGGCACCGCCCACGAGTGCATGGCCAGGTTGAAGGTGGCCCAGTGGATCGGCAGCATCGTGCCCGCGGGCGTGCCGCCCGACAGGTCGCTGTGCGCCAGCAGCCCCTCGGCCGGGGTCATGTGGATGTCGGGCCAGTACTCGCTGTAGGCGCCGATCTGGATCATCGTGGCGTCGAACGGGCCGTGCTGCGCGCCGATGTCCGCGAAGCCGGGGAAGTAGCCGGTGTCGCCGCTGTGGTAGATGCGGTGGGTGCCGTCGGTGACGGCCCAGGACGCCCAGAGGGTCTGCTGGCGACCGCGCAGGCCGCGTCCGCAGAAGTGCCGGGCCGGGGTGGCGGTCAGGGTGAGCCCCGCGATCTCCGTGGACTCGTTCCAGTCCAGCTCGCGCAGCCGCTCGGGCGGTACGCCCCAGTGCTCCAGGTGCGCGCCGACGCCCAGCGGCACCGCGAAGACGGCGTCGCTGCGGACCAGCGCGACGATGGAGGGCATGTCCAGGTGGTCGTAGTGGTCGTGCGAGATGACGACCGCGTCCAGGCCGGTCAGCGACTCCAGCGGGACCGGCGCGGGGTGCACGCGCTTGGGGCCCGCGAAGGCGAAGGGCGAACAGCGCTCGCCCCACACCGGGTCGAACAGCACGCGCCTGCCGCCGATCTCGGCGAGCACCGTGGAGTGGCCCATCCAGGTCAGCCGCAGCCCGGAGGCGGGCGGGCGCGCGATGTCGGCGAGCGTGGTGGGGTGCAGGGGCACCGGCCCCGCGGGCTTGCGCGGCTGCCTGGCCTCCTTGCGGAAACTGGCCGGAAGCGCCTTGAACATGCTGCCGCTGGGGACGCTGCGGGCGCCGACGGGGTTGACGAAGGCGCCGTCCGCGTAATTCGGTGAGGAAAGGATGCGTTCCAGCCGGGCGCCCGTGGGGTCCGCGCCGAACGACGGGGGGCGCATCTTCACGAGGCGGGACGGCTGTCGGCCGGCGCCGGTCACGGGTCCTCCAGAGCAGATGACGACGAGCGGCGGGGTCCCGCCACCACCCATTATGCGGCGGTCCGCCGCGCCCGCCGGGGCGCCGAGGCCCCGGGCCGGGCCGCCTTCACCGGTTCTCCCCCGTCCCCGGTGTCACATCTGCCGTCATATCCGCTTACGGTGGCCCGGCCGCCGCGACGGCCGTTTCGCGTCACTCCCCCGGTTCGCCGCTCCCGCCGTCGGCCAAGGCCCCGCCGCCCGACACGCCCCCGCCGCCGGCCAGCGCCCCGCCGCCCGACACGTCCCCGTCCCGATCCCCGTCACCGAAGGCCAGCGACACGTGGTCGCGGACCGGCCGGAACCCCAGATGCCGGTACAGCGCGTTGCTGACCGGATTGGCGAGGTCGGCGAAGAGCACGACATCGCGGGCGCCCGCGTCGAGCGCGGCGCGCGAGACGGCCGCGGTGGCGCCGCCCGCGTACCCGTGGCCCCGGTGCGCCGGCGGGGTGTAGACGGCGACCACCCGGACGGTGCCCGACGGGTCCGCCGCGTCGGCGGCCCTCCCGGCCATCGCGACGGGCTCGCCGTCCCGCTCCCACAGGGTGCGTCCGCCGAGCGCGATGGCGTCGTCCATGGCCCGCTCGTCGTCCACGGGCGGCTCGCCGATGTCGACGGTGAAGGCGCGGTGCCAGCGCAGCAGCAGCTCGCGGTCGGCGGGGCCCGCGACCCTGGCGCGGCCGGGCGGCGCGGGCCTGCGCGGGGTGAGGTCCCCGAGCCGGTAGAGCCGCATGGCGCGCTCGACCGTGACCTCGGCGCCGGTCCTCGCGGCCCAGGCCGCGCCGAACGCCTCGGCGCTCTCGCGCTCGCCGCGCACCCCGCCAGGGGCCTCGCCGGGCCAGACCTCGGCCAGCTCACCGGCCGCGGACGGCGGGCCGCCGGTCAGCAGCGGAGGATGCGGCGGCGTACGGAGGAAGGCCGCGGCGACCGCGGCGCCGGGTTCGGGGCGCCACCAGCCGAACAGCGGCGGCTGCCCGCCGTACGCGTCGAGCCCGCGGCGGCGCAGCGCGGCGGTGACGGTGACCGGCACCGAATTCTCCACCGGGCGCTCCCGCAGGAACGGTCCCGCCTCGGTCTCGAACGCGGTCAGGTCCGCGGTGATCGTCCAGCTCATCGGCCCATGGTGGCCCCGCGCCCGGGCCGCGCGCACGCCGTTTTCCGGCGTCGGCCGCGCGGGGCGGTCACGGCGTCAGCAGCCCCCGGCGCTCCAGCAGCGGTTCGGTGCGCGGCGGCCGGCCGCGGAAGGCGGTGAAGGCCGCCATCGGGTCGACGCTGCCGCCCCTGGAGAGCAGCGCGCGGCGGAAGGTGTCGCCGTTGGCGCGGCGCAGGCCGCCGTTGGCCTCGAACCAGGTGACGGTGTCGGCGTCCAGGACCTCGCTCCAGATGTAGGAGTAGTAGCCCGCGCTGTACTGGCTGGCGAAGATGTGCTGGAAGTACGTGGTCCGGTAGCGCGGCGGGATCGCGGGGTGGGCCAGTCCCGCCTTCTTGAGCGCCGCCGCCTCGAACGCCAGCGCGTCGCCGGGGTCGGTGCCCGCGGGCAGGGTGTGCCAGGCCCAGTCGAGCAGGGCGGCGGCGAGGTATTCGACGGTGGTGAAGCCCTGTCCGAACCGGGCGGCGTCCCGCATGCGTTGGACGACGTCGGCGGGCATCGGCTCGCCCGTCTCGTGGTGGACGGCATAGCGCTCCAGGACCGAGGGCCACAGCGACCACATCTCGTTGACCTGGGAGGGGTATTCGACGAAGTCGCTCGGCACGCTGGTGCCGGAGAAGTACGGGTAGCGGACGGCGGAGAACAGGCCGTGCAGCGCGTGCCCGAACTCGTGGAAGAGCGTGTCGACCTGACTGAACGTCAGCAGCGCGGGTTCACCGGCCGCGGGCTTGGCGATGTTGTGGTTGTTGACCACCACCGGTCGCTTGCCCAGCAGTTCCGACTGGCTGACCAGGGAATTCATCCAGGCCCCGCCGCGCTTGGACGCGCGGGCGAAGAAGTCGCCGAGGAAGAGGCCGAGGGGGCTGCCGTCGGCGTCGAAGACCTCGAAGACCCGGACGTCGGGGTGGTAGCCGACCAGGTCGGGCCGTTCGGTGACGGTGATGCCGTAGACCTCGTGGGCGGCGTGGAAGACCCCGTCGTGCAGCACCTTGTCGAGCGCGAAGTACGGGCGCAGCGCGGCCTCGTCGATGTTGTGGCGCTCCTTGCGGACCTTCTCCGCGTAGTACGACCAGTCCCACGCCTCGACGGGTCCGCCCGCCAGTTCCGCGAGGGCGTCCGCCTCGCGCTCGGCGTTGGCCAGAGCGGGCGGCACCAGGCGGTCGAGCAGGTCGGTGACGGCCTGCGGGGTGCCCGCGGTGCGGTCGGCGACGACGTACGCGGCGTGGCTGGGGTAGCCGAGCAGCGCGGCGCGTTCGGCCCGCAGGGTGGCGATGGTGACGGCGAGCGGGCCGTTGGTGTCCTGGGCGCGGTTCAGGGACGCGGTGAGCAGGCGGCGGCGCACGTCGCGGTCGTCCAGCGAGCCGAGTTCGAGCTGGTTCGAGAAGTTGCGCAGGCTCAGTACGTAGGAGCCGTCGTGGCCGAGCGCGGTGCCGTTCTCGGCCGCGGCGGCGATCGCGCCCGCGGACAGGCCGGAGAGCTGGGCGGGGTCGTCGAGGACGAGGGCGGCGGCCTTGCTGGCGGCGACGATGTTCTGGCCGAAGGCGGTGGAGGCGGCGGCGATCTCGGCGTTCAGCTCGCGCAGCCGTCGCTGGCCGTCCGCGTCCAGCTCCGCGCCGGAGCGCTGGAAGGCGGTGCGGTAGCGCTCCAGCAGGCGCAGCGACTCGGCGTCGAGGCCGAGGGAGTCGCGGGTGTCGTACAGCGACGTGATCCGGGCGTAGAGGCCGGGGTTGAGGCGGACGGCGTCGGTGTGCGCGGCGAGCAGCGGGCTGATCCGCGACTCGGTCTCCTGCACGGCGGGGGTGATGTGCGCGGACGCCTGGTTGAAGAAGGCGGCGCTCACCCGGGCGAGCAGCGCGCCCGAACGCTCCAGCGCGACGAGGGTGTTCTCGAAGGTCGCGGGCTCCGGGTCGGCCGCGATGGCCTCGACCTCCGCGAGGTGCTCCGCCAGGCCCTGCTCGAAGGCGGGCAGGTAGTGCTCGTCCCTGATGTCGGCGAACGGCGGCAGCTCGTACGGCAGCGGACTCGGGCTGAGGAACGGATTCGTCGTCACCCCGTCGACCCTACGCGGCGCCCTGCCCGCCGTCAGGCCGTGACGAGCGCTCGCGCGGATCGTGAAAAGCGCCCGCACAGGTCACTGACCTGTGCGGGCGCCGATGTGATGCCGGTACGGCGGTGGGACGGTGATGTGCTGCCGGTACGGCGGTGGGACTGCGGTGCCGTGCGGCTACGGTCCCGGTGTCAGCCGCCACTCTTGCGACGGAATTCCCGCTGTCCTCCGGCCTTGCCGTGCGCGCCATGGATCTTGGACTGGTTGTTGCCGCCCGAGGCGGATCCCTTGCGCGCGCTCTGCTTGCGCTCCAGTGCCTCGCGGAACTTCCGCTTCACCTCGTCCTCGTCCGGCGCCTGCGCCTCGGCGTCCGAATCGGTCTCCGGTTCCGCCGCGGCGTCCTGCGGTGCTGCTTCAGCGGCCACGGTGGCCTCCTGCTCTTGGTCGGTCATGCCACCAGAGTCGCATGCCGGACGGCGTCGGCCCACCCGATATCGCCGGGGCACACGGCGCGTGTACGGTTCCGTTCACCACTTCCGGGGAGGATCAGACTGATGACCTGGCTGTTGTACGGCGCCACCGGCTACACCGGCCGCTTGATCGCCCGCCGCGCCGCAGCACTGGGACAGCGCCCTGTGCTGGCCGGTCGCAACGCCGCGAAACTGGTGCCGCTGGCTGCCGAACTGGGCCTGGAACACCGGGTGTTCGGTCTCGGTGACCCGGCCGCGATACGCCATGGACTGGACGGCGTGGAGACGGTGGCGCACTGCGCGGGCCCCTTCGCGCGCACCGCGCTGCCGATGGCGACCGCCTGTCTCGACTCCGGTACCCACTATGTGGACATCACCGGTGAGATCGATGTCTTCGAGTCGCTGCACGCGCTCGACGCGCGCGCGGAGAAGGCCGGGATCACCCTGCTGCCCGGCGCGGGTTTCGACGTGGTGCCGACCGACTGCGTCGCCGCGCTGCTCGCCGCCCGGCTGCCGGACGCGACCCAGCTCGACCTCGCCTTCCTGATCGGCGGCGGGGCGAGTCCCGGTACCGCGCGGACCGCGCTCGAAGGCATGGGCGTGGGCGGCAGGATCCGTACCGGCGGCGAGATCCGTACGGTGCCGGTCGGCTCCCGACAGGTGCAGGCCGCCTTCCCTTCCGGCACCCGCAAGGTCGTGTCGATCCCGTGGGGCGATGTCAGCACCGCCTACTACTCGACGGGCATTCCCGACGTGACCACGTACACCTATGTGCCCGTGCCGACGCCCGCGCTCGCCGCGAGCAGGCTGCTGCGGGTCGGGCCGCTGCGCGGGGCGCTGGCGGGCGTGGTCGGCAAGCTGGTGCGCGGTCCCGGCGAGCGCGCCCTGAGCGGGAGCCGCAGCGAGGTGTGGGGCCGCGCCCGCGACGCGGCGGGCAACACGGTGACCGCGACCCTCACCGGCCCCGGCCCGTACGGCATGACGGCCGATTCCGTGCTGCGGATCATCGGGCGGCTGCCGGGGCTGCCGACCGGCTTCCAGACGCCGTCGCTGGCGCTGGGCGCGGACTACGCGGGCACGCTGGACGGGGTGACGGTCACGGTGGAGGCGCTGGGCTGAGCGCGGCGCCGGGCGCGGTGTCCTGACACGGCGGGCGGTCCCACCCCGCAGGCGCCGCTCAGTCGCGGTTGCCGACCAGGAACAGCAGCCAGATGAAGAAGGCCAGCGCGTGGGCGACCACGACGTAGACCAGGACGCGCAGGACGACGCCGCGTTCCTTGCGCTTCTCGCTGCCGTTGGTGGTGCCGACCACGAGCGAGCGAGGCGGGGGCACCTGCTCGGGGGTCGGGGCGGGTGCCGGGTTCTGGCCGCTCATCGCCGGGCTCCTCTGGTCTCGTCGCCCCGGGCGCGTGCGCGGGGCTGATCCGTACGGTCCTGGTGGGCGCCGCGCGTGGGGTCGGCGCGGCCGGTACCGGTGCGCGGGGCGTCGGCGGGCGCGCGGCCCGCGGCGGCGTCCTGCGGGCTGACGCACAGGGCGGAGGTCTCGCTCTGCATGAGGGTGTGGACGAACAGCAGGTCCACTCCCCCGGCGTCCGCCGCCTCCAGCCGGTGCGGCACCAGCGAGTCGAAGTGCGCGGAGTCCCCCGCGCCCAGGGTGTGGCCGCGGTCGCCGAGGCTGAGCAGCAGCGTGCCCCCGGTCACGTACAGCCACTCCTCGCCGGGGTGGACGCGGACGAGCGCGCGCTGGGCGCCCGAGGGTATGTGCACGCGCAGCGCCTGCATCGCGCGGCCGGTGCCGCCCGCCCGCCAGTACGTCCAGCCGCCCGCGGGCACGGCCGTCATACGGTCGCCGCGTACGATGGGATCCGGCTCGGCCTCCGTCTCGCCCAGCAGGTCGGAGACGGTGGTGCCGTAGAGCCGGGCCAGGCCGAGCAGGACCGGCAGCGAGGGCTGGCGCAGGCCGGACTCCAGCCGGGACAGATGGGCCGCGGACAGCTCAAGCCGTCGGGCGGCGGTCTCCAGGGTGAGGCCGCTGGCGCGTCGCCGGTCCCGCAGGCGGGGCGCGAGGACGAGATGGTCCGTGGACAGCGCACCCGGGGGTGGCGCACTGTCCACGGAGTCGAGGATGTCCGTGCCGTGGGTGGCGTCCATGTCTTCCATGGAACAGCACGGCTTGCCTCTCAGGCAAACGAGTTACCTCAGAGGCAAAAAACCGCGGTGATCAGCGCTTACGGCCGATGCCTCCGTAGACCCCGATCTTGCGCAGCTCGGCGGGCTTGAGCTCCGGGCCCTCCGGGTGCCAGAGCGGGACCTGGACCAGACCGGGCTCGATGAGGTCGTACCCGTCGAAGAAGGCGAGCACGTCGGCGTGGCTGCGGGCGGTCAGCGAGGCGGTGGCCTTCTTGTAGACCTCCATCACCTCGGGCGCCACGTCGGTGTGGAAGTCCGCGGTGGCGTGCGAGAGCACCAGGTAGCTGCCGGCCGGCAGCGCCTCGCGCAGCGTGCCGAGCATGCCCGCCGGGTCCTCGGCGTCGGTGACGAAGTGCAGCACCGACACCAGCAGCAGCGCGACCGGCTCGTCGAAGTCGATCAGCTCGCTGATGGTGGGGTGCTCCAGGATCGTGCGCGGATCGCGCATGTCCCCGAGGAAGAAGCCGGTGTTGCCGGTGCCGATCAGCCGCGCCCCGGCGTGGGTGGCCACGATCGGGTCGTTGTCGATGTAGGCGATCCGGACGTCGGGCGAGACCGAGTGCGCGACCTCGTGGGTGTTCGGCGAGGTGGGTATGCCGGTGCCGATGTCGATGATCTGCCGGATTCCGCCCTCCACCAGGTGGCGGACGGCTCTGCTCAGGAACGCGCGGTTGGCGCGGGCGCCCAGGACCACGTCCGGGGCGACGTCGAGGACACGCTGAGCGGCTTCCCGGTCCACCTCGTAGTTGTCCCAACCACCGAGGAAGTAGTCGTACATACGGGCCGGATGCGGTTTGCTGGTGTCTATCTCGTCGACGGGGAATCCCTGGTCGGTCACGCCGTCCTCCGCTTCCTTCGCTTCTGCTGTGCCGCTGTGCTCTGTGCGTCATACGTGGTGCGTCCCGCGTCGTACGCGGCGCTTCGCGCGTGGGTGACACGCGGTCCTTCGTGCGTGGTGCTCATCCGAGGAGGAAATCCGCTTCGCCGGCCTTGGCGCCCTGGATGAAGGTGGTGATCTCGTGATTGGTGTAGATCAGCGCCGGACCGTCGGGGTCGGTCGACTGGCGCAGCGCCACCCGTCCGTCGTTCAGGCGCTTCGCTTCCACGCAGGAGCCGCCGTTGCCGCCGCTCCAGGGTTTGCGCCACCCGTCGGGACCGAGTTCGGTGGCGGGCATTCCGTTGTAGATGCCGTCGTGATGTCTGCCGTGGGCGGCGTCGTGCACGGTGTCGTAGATGTCGCCGTACCCGTACACGCCGTCGTTGCTGACGCGATCCATGGTTCAGATCTCCTTGCGCATGCCATCGAGGATGGCCTTGGTGCTCTGTGCCGGCGCGGCCTGCGCGCACATCCGGTCGAGTGCCTCCAGGAAGGTGGACACGTCGTCCCGCTCGTCGAAGTAGACGCCGCCCACCAGGCTCTCCGCGTAGGCGATGTCCGGGATCTCCTGGAGCTGGAACCGGAAGATGTGGAAGGGCCCGTACATGGCGGGGTGCGGGCCGGAGGCGAACGGGATGACCTGGAGGCGTACGTTCGGCAGCTCGGTCGCCTCGGCGAGGGCGTCGATCTGCTCGCGCATCACCCGCCGGCCGCCGATGGGGCGGCGCAGCACGGTCTCGTCCATGACGACCCACAGCAGCGGGGCCTCGTGCTTGCGGACCAGCGTCTGGCGCTCGACGCGCAGTTCGACCAGGCGGTCTATCTCCTCGGCCGCCGCGTGCGGCATCCCCGCACGTAGTACGGCGCGCGCGTACGCGGGGGTCTGGAGCAGGCCGGGCACGTAGTGCGGCTCGTAGGCGCGGATGACGGTGGCCTCGCCCTCCAGGCTGACGAAGGCGCTGAACCAGTCCGGCAGGACGTCGCGGAAGCTGTGCCACCAGCCGGGCCGGTTGGCCTCGCGGGCCAGGGCCAGGAAGCCGCCGATCTCCTCGGGAGTGGTGATTCCGTAGGTGATCAGGAGTTTTTCGACATAGGGGATCTTCAGCCCGACTTCGGCCTTTTCCATCCGCCGGATCGTGGCGTGGGTGACATCGAGGGCCTGCCCGGCCTGTTCGAAGCTGAGCCCGGCCCGCTCGCGGAGGTCCTGGAGTCGCTTGCCGAGCACCATGCGCAGGACGGTCGGAGCGCCGCCCGGCCGCGGGTCCATCACGTGGCTCAACCCCCAACTCCCTTGACTGATAAGCAGTGTGGCATGTCGTCAGCGTCAGCGACAGCGTGTTCTGTTGAATTTGCAAATTACAGAACGGACCTTGCCATGTGTCCGGCACGAGCCCCATAGTGACGGAGTGGTTCCTTCACCCAACGCTCTCCGACGCGAGCGCCATGACACCGGTGGCGGCTGTGGCCGCCACGACGTCTTTCGGCTGCCCGCGCAGAGCGCTTCGGTGGCCGACGCCCGGGGCCGGATACGCGACCGGCTGAGCGAGTGGAATGTGTGCCCCGAACTGGTGGACGACGCGAGCCTGGTGGTGACCGAACTGTTCACCAACGCGGTGCGGCACACCGACAGCGAGAAGATCACCTGCGTCGTGCACCAGCGCGGCGCGGTGATACGGCTGGAAGTGACCGACCAGGGCCGGGGCTCCAGCAGGCCCGAACCGTGCGACGCGGGCGCGGACGAGGAGGGCGGTCGCGGACTGCTCCTGGTGAGCGTGCTGGCGACGGCCTGGGGATCGGAACCCGCGGAAGACGGGACAGGGCGCGTGGTGTGGGCCGAACTGGCCGTACACCCCGCGCCCTCGTGTTAGCTACAGCGGCAGCAGATCGGGCCGCTTCGGCTCGACGTCGTCGCCGGAGGACTCCCCGCGCAGCCGCCGTCCGATCCACGGCACCAGATACTCCCTGGCCCACTGGATGTTGTCCTTGCGCACCGCGGAGGCCGGCCGCTGGGACAGCGGCGGCCACGCCTGGTCGGGGTCGGCGGGCACGTCGAGGCCGAGCACCTGCGCGGCGCGCAGCGCGACCCTGGTGTGCCCCTCGGGCGACAGGTGGAGCCGGTCGTCGCTCCAGGCCCTGCGGTCCTGCACCGAGCGCAGGGACCACAGGTCGAGCACCGGACAGTCGTAGCGGTCGGCGATGGACCTGACATGCGCGGTGTACGTGGCGATCTTGCCGCGCAGGTGCCGCAGCACGGGTACGTCGCGGGTGTCGAAGCCCGTACAGACCAGCACCGTGCCGACGGCGCCGCTGAGATCGGCGACGGCGGCCTCGAAGCGCTCGGCGATGGCGTCGGGGTCACCGCCGGGGCGCAGGATGTCGTTGCCCCCGGCGCAGAAGGTCACCAGGTCGGGAGCGAGTTCCTTGGCGCGCGGCACCTGCTCGGCCACGATCTGGTCGAGCAGCCGGCCGCGGACCGCGAGATTGGCGTAGCGGAAGGTGTGTTCCTCGCGCCGGTCGGCGAGGAGTACGGCCAGGCGGTCGGCCCAGCCCACGTACATACCGTCAGGACCGGGGTCGCCGACGCCTTCGGTGAAGCTGTCCCCCACCGCGGTGTACGACCCGATCGCACCGTTGTCGTCTGTTTGCGAATCGTCAGCCACGTCGGACCATCTTTCTCCTCCGGGTGTGACTTACGCGACCGTAAGGAGGGGTTGACGCGACGTGATTCATCCCACCAGGTCAAAGCCGCCAGGAAGGAATACGCCGCCGGGTGACGGCGCACCGGACACATACCGTTCGGTACGTGGTGCTCCGCGCTGCCGTATCGTCGGCAGTGCCCCAGGTCGCGACGTATGAGAGGTAGGAGGATCACCGGTGACGCAGGAATTGCCGCGGACCGACCCGACCGGATCCGAGCCGATAGCCGAGGCGCTGTCAGAGCCCGAACTGACCGGTGTGCGGAATTTCCGGGACGTCGGGGGTCTGCCCACGACGGACGGGCGCCGGGTACGGCCGGGCGTGCTGTTCCGCAGCGGTCACCTCGCGCACGCCGACGCCGACGCCATCGCGTTCCTCACCGGGCTCGGCCTGCACACGATCTTCGACTTCCGCAACCGGGACGACATCCGCGTCGAGGGCCCGGCCGTCGACCTGCCGGGCACCGTCAATGTGAACCTCCCGCTCAGCGACCCGGCGAACAACAACAACGCCGGTTTCTGGCACACCGTCCGCAACGGCGACCTGGCCGCGCTGGAGGAGGTGCTGGGCGAGGGCCGCGCCGCGGAGCGGATGGCGCAGTCCTACCGCACGCTGATCCGCGAGCGCACCGCGGAGCACGCCCGGATGCTCGAACTGCTCACCGAGCCCGCCGACCCGGCCGTCCCCGCGCTGCTGCACTGCGCCGCGGGCAAGGACCGCGCGGGGACGTCGATCGCGATCATCCTGCTGGCGCTGGGCGTCGAGCGCGCCGCCATCGAGGCGGACTACCTGGAGAGCAACGCGCCGCACCGCCGCTACCGGGTGCGCCGCGGCGACGGCAGCACCGGCTCCGAGATCGACCCGGCGGTGATGGCGCTGCTCGACCCGCTCTTCGAGGCGCGGGCGGAGTACCTGCGGGCCGCCTTCCAGACCATCGACGAGGAGTGGGGCTCGGTCGACCGCTATCTGGAGGAGGGCCTGGGCCTGACGAAGGAGCGGCGCGAGCGGCTGCGGGACGTGCTGCTGACGGACTGAGACCCCCGGGGGCCCGTACGCGCGGCGTACGGGGCCCCACCCCCGTTCCCGCAGGGGTTCCTCCCCGGGTGGTGAACGCCTTCTTTCACCCCGTGCGGCCGAAAGCCCCCATCCAGACCCC